>JAFGOK010000262.1 GCA_016926535.1 Micromonosporaceae bacterium
CCGCGGTGGGCGGGGACGACGACGGTGTCGTACTGGTCGGCGCGGGTGGGTCGGTGCAACGGGATGACGACCTCGGTCAGGGCCGCGACCGTCTGGGTCCGTTCGTGGAGGGCGACGACGACGTACGGCCGCATCCCCCGGGCCCGCAGCGTCGCCAGGCTCGCCGCGAGCCGTTCCGGGCCGTACGAGCTGGGGTGGAGGTCGATACCTGGTGTACCGAGACTCCGCAGAGAGCTCTTGGCGTCGGTGTAGGTCTCGAACATCGATGGTGGGGGGCCATCGGGATAGACCTCGATCCGGTAGCCGGAGCCGATCTCGCCGGCCATCGCCCCGATCCTCTGCCAGTCGACTGCTGAGAGACTGAGCACTCCCCGCAGTTCGGTGCACGCCATCCGGAAGCCATGCGCTTCGAAGAACCCGACGCTCGGGGTCTCTCCGGCGACTTCGACCCCAAGCGACTCCAGGTCTTCGGCCATGGCCCGCTCTGCCGCTGCCCGGAGCAGGGCCGTTCCGATGCCCTGGCGCCGGGCGCTTGGCCGGACCATCAACTCCAGGACGCCGATGCCGTCAGTGACCAGCAGCGTCGCTCGCCCGAGGGACGGTTCATCTTCGACGCTGAACGCGTGCCAGACGAACCGGCGCTCGCCTGGCATGGTGACGGTCAGATAGTCCTGGGCCCGCTCCATCCGCCACGGCGGATCCTCTGGCAGGTCGACGGCGATGACCTCGTTCATGATCTGCACGGCGGCCGCCGCGTCGTCCATTGATGCGGTCGACTGTTCGTACTCGCGCAATATCACGAGTAACACTTTGCGCCCCGGACACCTATTTACGGAAGCCCAGCAACGACTCAATCACGCTTTTCGCGCCGATGCGCCGCGTCGCGGACGGCACGCCCTAGGCTGCGCGGCTGCGCGCACCGTAGTCGTTGGCTGCCGCGTAGACGTCGCGGGCGTACGCCCGCACGGCGTTGTACGTCAGGATTGCCGAGTACCAACCGTCCGGCGTCCCCAGATCATGGCCACTTGCACACAGGTACGCCGCGGCGGCGAAGGCCGCGTCGTCGATGTCATTGGGGTCCTTGACGCCGTCGCCGTCCGCGTCGACGGCATGCTGTTTCCAGGATGAGGGAATGAACTGCATCGGACCGACCGCCCGATCCCAGGTCTGGTCCCCGTCGAGTTCCCCGGCGTCGGTGTCCGGGATCGAGTCCCTGCCGCCTGTGCCGTCCAGCGGCACCCCGAGGATGGTCGGCAGTGCCTTGCCGTTAACTGTCAGCTTCGCGCCGTTCCCCCGGCCGTGATCTGATTCGATCTTGCCAATGGCGGCGAGGGTCGTCCAGTTCAGCCGGCAGGTTGGACTGGCGTGGGCAATCGAGAGTTCGGCATAGCCATATGCCTGGAGCGCGACGGAGGGGATACCGAGCCGGACCGCGAGTGGAACGGCCCAGGCCGCCAAGGCGTCGGCCGGCCGCCCGACGGTGCCAGTGATCTCCGGAAGCGGGGAAGCGGTCGCGGACGGACCTGCCGGAGGATGCCCCTGGTCGCTGGGCAGCGCGTCCGGGGGGCCGGACGAGGCGGAGGTGGCGACCCCGGGCCGCGCCGTTCTCGGAACGACGTATGCGCCGGCCGTTCCGGCTACTGAGAGTAGCGAAAGCATGAGCGTGCCGGCGAGCACGAGTCTCCGAACCGGTCGAGTCGTCGTATTCACGCTATCGAGTATGCCAATCCATTGCCCATGAGGCCGAATGTGTCACCGGACGGCATCATGTCGCAGCGTTGATCGTCTGTCCTAACCTGGACCCATGCCACGTTACGAGTACCGGTGCCGAACGTGTGGTGTCACGTTTGAGATCAGCCGACCGATGCGGGAGTCGTCCTTCCCGGTGTCCTGCCCGGCCGGTCATGACGAAACAGTGAAGTTGCTTTCATCGGTTGCGGTGACGGGATCGAGCCAGACAAGGCGGGAGCCAATGAGCTGTCCGATGGCGGGCGGCTGCTGCGGGGGATCCTGCCCGGGCTGATCGTCCAATTCCGGCCCCTGCCGGAATTGTCCCGTCGATGCCGCAACCTTCGGTTCATCGGCGTCGTTACCTTGCTTGTACACCCAGCCGCTTCCCAGACAGTGCCGGTGAGAGGCAGTGTCTGGGGCCGATCATTTGGCAATGCCCGTGATGGGCGAGGTCGTCTGACCGTTTGGTCCGCGATCATCGGTCACGCGGTGGCGTTTCTGCGATGCGCGTGCGGATCTGGGTCCGGCAGCATAGAGCGCGCCTGGAAAGGGGAGGCGGAGGTTCACGTGTCGGCGCGAATCGACCTGCCGCGCGGGTTGGTGACGTTCTTGTTTACGGATATCGAAGGTTCGACTCGCCTGGCGCATTTGCTGGGTGATGACTATCGATCGGTATTGCATGAGCACCGGTCTGTTCTTCGGCGCGCGTTTATTGCTGCGGACGGCGCTGAACTGTTTACCGAAGGTGATGCTCTCTTCGTCGCGTTTCCTGACGCCGCGAGAGCGCTACTCGCGTGTGCATGGGCGCAGCGGGAGCTTCAGGCGCATCCGTGGCGTTTTCCCGAGGCCCGCCCCAAAGTGAGGATGGGACTCCATTCCGGCGTGGTCACGCCGGTCGCTGGTGAGTACACCTCGCAGGAGGTCCACCGTGCCGCTCGGGTCGCAGCAGCCGCGCATGGTGATCAGATCCTCTGCTCCGCGGCGACGGCGCGCCTGGCCGTGCGGGACACGGAGTTCCCAGGCCAGGCACAACTGCGTGATCTCGGCCTGCATCGGCTGCGGGGGTTCGATGGACGCGAACGCCTGTTTCAGCTGCTTGCCGCAGGCCTGGCCGACGGTTTTCCCAGACCCCGCACGGGCGGGGCGCCCCCGCACAATCTTCCAGCCCACCCGGGCCGGTTCATCGGCAGATGCCTGGAACGGGTCGAGGTGCGACGGTTGCTGGCGGCCCAGCGGTCCGTGACCGTCGTGGGGCCAGGCGGGGCAGGCAAGACCAGGCTTGCCGTCGAGGTGGCGAGAACCCTGACCGAGCGGTACGCGGACGGGGTCTGGTTCGCGGACCTCGGAACCGTCACGGAACCCTCTCAGGTCCCGACCACAGTGGCCGCTGCGCTCGGGCTGAGATCAGAGCCAGGCAGGCCGGTCATTGAGACGATCGCCGACCACGTCGCCGATCGAGACCTGCTCCTGGTGCTCGATACCTGCGACGCGTGGCCAGGTGCCGCACGCGAGCTGGTCGATCGGGTACTGGCCGCTGGAGCGCGGGTCGCCGTGCTCGCGACGAGCCGGGAGCCGAACCGGACAGCCGGCGAGGTCGTGTGGCGCATTCCACAGATGCGCCTGGACGTCCCGTCTGTGGGCGGGTACAGCGACGCGGTCGCGCTGCTCGTTGATCGCGCTTGTGCCGCCAGGGGAGGAAGGAACCCGAGTCCTGCGGAGATCGCGGATTTCGAGCGGATCGTAACAGCCCTGGGCGGGCTGCCACTCGCCCTGGAACTTGCGGCAGCCCGGCTGCGGGTGCTGTCGTCTGCCCAGCTCGCGGCGCGGCTCGGCGACCTGTTCGGCGTTCTCGATGCCGGCAGCGGCCGTTGGGCCGCTGGTGAGGATGGCGCAAGGAGTGCGGCGGGCCGCAGCCGCGGGATCGGAGCGGATCGGCACCAGACGATGCGGGCCGCAATCGCCTGGTCGTATGAGACCCTCAGGCCGGGAGAAGCGCTGCTGCTTCGGAGACTCTCGGTGTTCGCTGGGCCTGTTGACCTCGCGGCGGTCGAGTGGCTGCATGGGGAGGACCCGCTCGGCCACCTCGCGACCCTCGTCGACAAATCGCTCATCCAGGCGGAACCTGCCCGGTCCGGCGCGACCTATCGGATGCTCGGCCCGATCCGCGCGTTCGCTGCCAGGCAGCTGGTTGAGGCGGGGGAGGAATCCGCAGCCCGGGACTGCCACGTCGACTGGTGCCTGCGTGGCCTGACCGCGGGCGGGGAGGGCACCTCCGCAGCCGGGTCGCTGTGCCGGCTGGATCCCATCGCCGAGGAGATCCGTACGGCCCTGGAATGGACAGCGACTCGGGGCTCGGTCCGGAATGGACTCTTCCTGGCGACGCTGCTGCATGCGTGGTGGTGCGAACGCGGTCTGGCAGGCGAGGGGCGGAGATGGCTCTCCCGGTTGTGCGATCGGATCCGGACCTCGGGTCAGGCGGTGCCGCCAGCAGCCGTGGCAGAGGCGTATCGCGTCCAAGCCCTGCTGGCAGGGGCGGAGGGGGAGCACGCCGAGGAGTTGCGGTGGTCGAAGCAGGCCGAGAACCTCGCTCGCCGCTGCGGCGATCCGGCGCTGGTGGCCAGGACGCTCGCCTCGCGGTGCACCGCGATGATCAGGAGTGGACGGTTCGGGGAGGCAGAGCGGACCTGCCTTGAGGCCATCGCCCTGGCCCGACGATACGAGGTGCAGCCGGAGGCACTGGCAGCCGTCTACACTCTCGCGGAACTGTTCTGGCGACGGGGCGCCCTGGACCGAGCCGCGGACCTCCTCGCCCTGGCTCGGCCGGATGAGGCGGCACACCCGGCATACCGGGGATGTAGGACCGTCGACATGCTGCTGGGGCTGGTCGCACTGTCCCGGGGAGACCTGGTCGCGGCCCACGAATACCTACTGGTGGCCCTGCGGTCGCGGATCGGCCACGGTTTCCAGGTACGCGCCTGCGAGACCCTCAACGCGATCGCGGTGCGGTGCGTCCTCGGCGGGGACCACGAGATGGCGGCGCGGCTGTTCGGGGCTGCCCAAGCCGGGCGGGGCAGGCTCCGTAGCGGCCGGGGGACATTCGGAGCGTTCTGGGCCGACCACTATGGAATGGTCCGGGACACCTTGGGTGATGGTGCCTTTGACGCAGCGTATGCAGAAGGCGGGGAGCTCAGCCTCGACGAGGCCGTCGCCCTCGCACTGGGGATCGAGCATCCCGATCTGGTCGCTGGCGCGGTGAGGTTCTGATCTGATCCTGTCTGGTCCTGGAAACGCCGCGGGCGGCGAGGAACATCGCCCTCGCCGCCCTCGATGGTTCCCAGTCGATTAGTCGATGGTCCAGGTGTCGCCGGCGCGGAGC
>JAFGOK010000263.1 GCA_016926535.1 Micromonosporaceae bacterium
AGCTGTCGGGGGCAGCAGTGACCGGCGTGCTGGTCCTGGTCCTCGCCCGGGTTCCCCTGCGACTCGGCCTGGACCGGGCGGTGGCGGCCAAGCTGCTCCGGTTCGGGTTGCCCCTGGCAGCCAGCCTCGGAATCGAGGCGGTCCTCATGAACGCCGACTATGTGATCGTGGGACGGCTACTCGGCGTCGTCCCGCTGGGGTACTACCTGCTGGCGTTCAACACCTCCAGCTGGGCGGTCAGCCTGCTGGGGACGGCCGTCCGCTATGTTTCCCTGCCCGCGTTCTCCCGCCTGTCCGACCAGGAGATGGATTCGCTGTCCTCCGGCGTGCGGCGGGCCATGACGCTGCTGATCACCGCTGTGGCTCCGGTCGTGGTGATCATGTCGGTACTCGCCCCGGAACTCGTTGCCGTGCTGTTCGGCGATCGCTGGCTGCCGGCGGCCCCGGTGCTGCGGTACCTGATGATCCTGACCGTGGTGCGGCTTTTCACCTCGCTGACCCTGGATGCGCTGACCGGAGCCGGCGTGACCCGGGTGGTCCTCTGGGTCAATCTGGCCTGGGCGGTGGCACTCGTACCAGCGCTGTACGCGGGAACCCGCCTGGCCGGCATCGTTGGGACCGCCCTTGCCCACGCGGCCGCCGGGCTGCTGGTCGCCGTTCCGTTCGCGGTGCTGGCGCTGCTGCGGGTCGGCGTGCGGTTGGGGCCGCTTCCCCGGACGCTGGTCCGTCCTGTGGCCGCGGGATTCCTGGCCGCGGCGGTGGCGGTGGTGACCAGACTGCTGGTCGGAGGCTCGCCGCTGCTCGGATTGTGTGCCGCCGGTGGTGCCAGCGTGCTGTGCTATGCCGCGACGGCTGTGCCTCGCGCGCAGTTGCGCGACTGGTTGGGCCGATCACAAACATCCACTGATTTCGGCGAGGCATCATACGACCGGCCGAACCGTATGGATGGATCCGATGCCAGAACCATAGGAGATGACCAAAGCGCTGGTAGGCTATAGACCGGCCGATAATGATTTCCGTACATCGTCCCGCATTGAAGCCGGAGATCGGCGATCGAGGGCTGTCCGAAACACGTTTATTGGGTTGGGCTGTATTCACGGTGACTTCGGCGCCGCAACGGTGACCGAGAAGGTGGAGCTAGGGTGCGCGGGGCAGTTCGCGAGAATCTGGTTGAGTTCATCGTCAACAATTATCTCTTCGGTGAGGACACCAGGACCCCAGGGGACGATGACTCCCTGATTGAGGCGGGAATTGTCGACTCGACTGGCATATTGGAGTTGATTGAGTTCCTCGAAACCCGATTCGGGATCGAGGTGCTGGACAGCGAAACGATTCCCCAGAATCTGGGAAGTATCGGGAATCTGGTCTCCTTTGTCGAAGAAAAGCAGGGCGCTTCGGGGAAGCCCGCATGATGACCGCACTGCTAGTGAAGCTGTACGGCGTCCGGCGGCTGCGCGGTCTAGTAGTCCGGGTGGCCCGGCGGCTCGGGGGCGGAGAGTTCCGGTCCACCATGCTCAGAGCCATTTTCGCCAGGCACTGGGGGGTTGACATCGGCCTCTACACCCACGGTGAGTGCTTCGTGCCGTGGATGGTCGATCCCCGGACGACGATCGGCCGGTACTGCTCGATCGCCGCGGGGGCCAGGATCCTCAACCACAACCACCCGCTGGCGTTCAAGAGCACCAGCGGGTTGTTCTTCAATCCGGAACTCCAGCTGTGTGACCGCTGGCTGGTCGACTTCAGGCCAAAGCAGATCGGCAACGATGTGTGGATCGGGGCGAACGCCGTCATCCTGCCGGAGGCCAGTGTCATCGGGGACGGGGCCGTCATCGGCGCCGGGGCCGTGGTCAACAGGGACATTCCCCCGTACGCGGTCGTGCTCGGCAACCCGGCCCGGGTGGTGAAGTACCGCTTCCCGAAGGACATCATCGCCACGCTGCTCGAAGAGCGGTGGTGGGAGCAGGACCTCGATGACCTGGTCAGGGATGGGCGTGCCAGGGAGTTCCAGGTCCCGCTGGTCGAATCCCCCGACCCTGACCACGGCGATCCGGCACGGCCGGGCAGGCCGGGCGAGGGGGTCTGACATGGCGGCGGAGCAGGACCGTGACCGCAATCGCAACGTCAGCGACTACCTGCTGTCGAACGGTGCCAGCGACGAGGTCGCGCTGACCGATGCCGGGAGGCACTACTCCTATGCCGAGCTGCGGTCGGCCGCTGGCATCGTCGCCGCGGAACTGCTGGCCCTGGGACTGCCCCCGGGGGCGCGGGTGGCGATCGTCGGCGAGAATTCCCTGTTTTGGATCGCCGGCTATCTGGCGACGATGAAGTTGAACCTGGTCGCCGTCCCCCTGTCGCACAAGTCGAGCTCGCAGGACGTGGGGCAGCAGGCCGACCTGGTCGGCTGTACCGCCGTGTTGATCGACCGCAGGGAGCTGCGCCGGTTCGGGGCCGCGTTCGGCGCATCGGTGCTGGTCGTCACCGACGAGGTGCTGCGGTCAGGCCGGACACCATATTGGCCACCAGCCCAGCCCTGCGATCCGGACACGGACGCCGTCCTCATGTTCACCTCGGGGACCACCAGTCGCCCGAGGGCGGTGCGGGTGACCCACGGCAACATCGTGTCCAACACGGAATCGATCCTGGCTGTCCTGGGGTTGCGGGCCACCGACCGGGTGCTGGTGATCCTTCCGTTCTTCTACTGCTTCGGCGCCTCCCTCCTGCACACCCACCTGCGGGTTGGCGCTCGCCTGGTGCTGTGTACCACCTTCGTCTTCCCCGAAACAGCGATTGAACTGCTCGAACGCGAGCAGTGCACGGTCTTCGCGGGGGTGCCCTCCTCGTTCAACCTGCTCCTGCGCGCGGGTGGGTTCGCCCGGCGGGCCTTGCCGTCACTGCGCCTCATCCAGCAGGCGGGGGGACCGCTGCCGCGGGCGCTCGTCGAGGAGGTGCGGGCGGCCCAGCCCTCGGCGGAGCTGTTCATCATGTACGGGCAGACCGAGGCCACCGCTCGCCTGTCGATCCTGCCGCCGGCCCTGCTGACCGAGCGGGCCGGATCGATCGGTCGGGGCATTCCAGGGGTCGAGCTGCGTGTTCTCGACGAGCAGGGAGGTCCGGTGGCTCCGGGCGTTCGAGGAGAGATCTACGCCAGGGGCGCGAACATCTCGCCCGGGTACTTCGGCGATCCTGAGGAATCGGCGTCGAAGTTCACCCAGCACGGTCTGCGGACCGGCGATCTGGCCATTGTGGACAGTGATGGCTACGTCTTCATCGTCGACCGCAGGGACGATTTCATCAAGTCGTGGGGCCATCGAGTGTCCAGCCAGGAGATCGAGGCGGTGGCTGCCGGCATGGAGCAGCTCGCGCAGGTCGCGGTGGTGGGCGTTCCGGATGCCCAGGCCGGGGAGGCCATCACGCTCTTCGTCACGCCACGACCGGGTGCCAGGGTGTCACCGGACGAGGTGCTCGCCTTCTGCAGCCAGCGCCTGGCCAGGCACCGGATGCCTCGATCGGTGCTGGTGGTGGACACGCTGCCGGTGAACGCCAGCGGGAAGATCCTCAAGGCCAGACTCCGGGAGATGGCGGCGGTGGGCCAGGCCCCCCAGCCCAGGCAGTGAAGGAGGAGACCGTGTCGATCTCAGGAGTTGCGCCGATCGATATCACCCCGCAGGAGCTGGCCGACGCTGCCCGAGCCAGGGTGTTCTTCGGCCACCAGTCCGTCGGGACGGATCTGCTCCGCGTCGTGCCCGGGGTGTTCGCGGTGCACGGCGTGCCGGCACCCCCCATCGGCGACCCGCCTGACCGGGCTAGCACGCCTGACCGGGCTAGCACGCCTGACCGGGTCGGCACAGCCGATCGGGTCAGCGAAGCGGAAGGGTTCTTCGCCCACACCCCCATCGGCGTGAACGAACGGCCTCTGATCAAGATCCAGGATTTCGACCAGCAGCTGCGGCAGGGGCTCGGGGAATGGGCGGACGTGGCCATGATGAAGCTCTGCTACGTCGACGTGCTGGCGAGCACGTCCGTTTCCCAGGTGTTCATGACATACCGGGACGTGCTGGCAGGGCTCACTCGCGACTTTCCGAATCTTCGCGTGGTCGCGGCGACGGTGCCCCTGACGACCGACGTCGGGATGGGCAGCAGGATCAAGGGAAGGGTCAAGACCCTGCTGGGAAGGACCCACCGGTTCGGGCCAGCCGAAAACGTTGCCCGGGAGCAGCTGAATGCGCTGATCCGGCGCGAGTACTCCGAAGGGGATCTGTTCGACCTGGCCGCCGCGGAGTCCACCACCCCGGACGGCAGCAGGGTCGTGGGCCGGCACGAGGGACAGGAGTACTTCGCCCTGCACGACGGCTACGCCTCGGATCTCGGCCACCTGAACGCGCTGGGGGCGCGGGTCGCGGCGACGGCGTGGCTCAAGGCCATCGCTCGGGCCCGCCGGAAGTAGGCGACGATGGGGTGTTCCATCGGTACCGACATCGTCTCTGTCGCCCGGATGGAGGCGCTGGTGCGGGCGTACGGCTCGCGCTTCCTGGAGCGATGGTTCACGCCGCTGGAGATCCGTTACTGCGGTTCGAAGGCAGCACCAATCCGCCATTTCGCCGCCCGGTTCGCCGCGAAGGAAGCGGTGGTCAAGGCGCTGCCGCCGTGGGACGGGCCGCTGCCCTGGCGTTCCATCGAGATTGTCGACCAGGCACGCGGCGGGCCGACTGTTCGCCTCAGCGGTGCGTTTGGCGCGGCCGCGGTCGCAGCCCGAACCAACGTCGGGGACATCCGGGTGTCACTGTCCCACTGCGACAGCTACGCCACCGCCGTCGCCGTTGTCACCCCTGGGAGCCGCCGATGAGCCGCGATGAATGGCCGATCAACCATGATGAATGGCCAGCCAACCGTGACCGGATCGAGCAGATCCTGCGAGACGACAAGGCCGTCCGGGTCCCCGATCCCGATCCAGAGCTGGAGGCACTCCAGCGGGCGATCCTGCTGGAAGATGTGTTCGAGCTGACTCTGTCGGACGACGAGATTGACCCTGCCGCACTCGGTAGCCCGGGTTCCGCCCAGGACGTCGTCTCCCGCCACCAACGGTGGCGCTAGTGTGCGGCATCTGCGGGATCGTCAGCCCGGACGCCCTGCCCGATCTGGCCCTGCTGCGGAGGATGACCGGCAGGCTGCACCACCGGGGGCCAGACGGGAACGGCTACTACCGGGACGACACCGCAGCGCTCGGCCACACCCGGCTCGCCATCCTGGATCCGGCCGGCGGGGCCCAGCCGATGAGTAGCGCCGACGGCACGGTCTGGGTGACCTTCAACGGGGAGATCTTCAACTACATCGAGCTGGCCGACCAGCTGCGGAGCCTCGGGCACACCTTCCGGACAACCAGCGACACTGAGGTGATCCTGCACGCCTGGCAGGAGTGGGGGACAGGGTGTTTCTCCCGGTTCAATGGGCAGTGGGCGCTGGCCCTGTGGGACCGGCGCGAGCGCAGGCTGGTGCTGTCCCGGGACCGGCTCGGGGTCCGGCCGCTGTTCTACACCCGCACCGGGCGAGGCCTGCTGTTCGCCTCGGAGATCAAGGCTCTGCTCGCCGATCCGGCGGTGGACCGGGCGTTTGATCCGGCAGGGCTTGACCAGACCTTCACGTACTGGTCGACGGTGGCCCCGCGGACCGTGTTCCGGGGGATCGAGCAGCTGGAGCCAGGGTCCTACGCCGTGCTCGACCAGCGGGGTTTCCGGAAGACGTCCTACTGGAGCATCGAGTTCCCCGCGCGGGGCGCGGAGCGGGTGCAAGACGTCCAGCGCGACACCCGGGCGCTGCGGGAGGCGCTGGTCGAGGCGACCCGGCTCCGGTTCCTGCGCAGTGACGTGCCGGTCGGGGCGTACCTGTCCGGGGGGCTCGACTCCTCGATCATCGCGGCGGTCATCCACCGCTACACCGACGTCCCCCTGCACACCTTCTCGGTGCGATTCTCCGACAGCGAGTTCGACGAGGGCGGGTACCAGAAGGAGATGGCTGCGGCGCTGGGAACCCAGCACCAGGACATCCTGGTCAGCCCCGCTGCTATCGCGGACGTGTTTCCCCAGGTGGTCCGGCATGCCGAGACCCCGATCCTGCGGGCGGCCCCGGCGCCGCTGTTCCTGCTGTCGCGGCTGGTGGCCGACAGCGGGTACAAGGTGGTGGTGACCGGCGAGGGCGCCGACGAGGTCTTCGGGGGGTACGACATCTTCCGCGAGGCGAGGGTGCGGCTGTTCTGGTCCCGCAATCCGAGGTCGGTGAAGCGGGCACGCGCCATCGAGTTGCTGTACCCGTGGATGTCCCGATCGCCAGGGCGGTTGCCGGCGTTCGGCCGCAGCTTCTTCGGCCGCAATCTCGACCCGGCTGATCTGGCGCTCTCCCACCGCCCGCGGTGGGATTCCACGGCGGTCATCAAAAGCATGCTCACCGCCGGCCTGCGCGACGAGATCGCCAGCAGCGATCCCGGGGACGGGGACCTCGTCGCCGCGATGCCCGCGTGCGCGGAGGGCTGGGATCCGCTCAGCCGTGGCCAGTGGCTGGAGATGACCACGCTCCTTCCCGGGTACATCCTCGCCTCCCAGGGCGACCGGATGCTGATGGCGAACTCGGTGGAGGGCCGTTTCCCGTTCCTGGACTCCGAGTTCGTCGGCTTCGCCAACGCGCTGCCAGCGCGGTACAAGCTGTTCGGGCTGGAGGAGAAATACCTGCTCAAGCGGGCGTTTGCCGACCTGGTACCAGACCGCATCCGGCATCGTCCGAAACAGCCCTACCGCGCGCCGGATGCGGAGAGCTTCTTCGGCGCCAGGCCGCCTGACTGGCTCGGCGAGGTCACGTCTGCTGCGGCCGTTGCCGAGGCCGGGGTATTCGAGCCTGCGGTGGTGGCCGCTGTCCTGGCCAAATGCGCCCGGACCGGTGGGGCGCGAATGAGCAATACCGACAACATGCGCGCGCTGGCCATCGTCTCCACGCAGCTCGCGCATGCCACCTTCATCGCCAGCGACGGGGGGCAGGCGCTGGACCGGCATCTTCCAGAGCCGGCGGTCGCCGTCGATCTGGTCACCGACGACAGGAGTGGTGCTTGATGACGACCGTGGTTTCCCCGTTCGGGCCGGCAAGCCTGGCAATCGACGCGGAAGGCGAGACAGCCAAGATCTCGGCCAGGTTGAGCGGGTATCTCGCGCACTCGAAGCGGCGGGGTATCGTCGTTGCCCTGTCCGGAGGCATCGACTCCAGCGTGGTCGCCGCGCTGTGTGTCGCGGCGGTTGGCAGCCAGCGGGTCTTCGGGCTGCACCTGCCAGAACGCGAGTCCTCACCGGACACCCTCCGGTTGAGTCAGCTGCTGGCGGACACGCTCGGCATCGATTCGCGGGTCGAGGACATCTCCCCGATCCTCGACGCCGCTGGGTGCTACCGTCGCCGGGACGAGGCGATTCGAGCGGTTTGCCCGGAGTATGGGCCTGGATACAAAGCCAAGATCGTGCTGCCGAGCGTCCTCGACTCCGACAGCTTCCGCCTGTACTCGGTCGTGGTGCTGGCGCCGGACGGCACCTCGACGACGCACCGCCTGACGCCCCAGGCCTATCTCGGGATCGTCGCCGCCACCAACTTCAAGCAGCGGGTGCGCAAGATGCTCGAGTACTACCACGCTGACCGGCTGAACGACGTGGTTGCCGGAACGCCCAACCGGCTGGAGTACGACCAGGGCTTCTTCGTCAAGCTCGGGGACGGGGCGGCTGACGTCAAGCCCATCGCGCACCTTTACAAGTCGCAGGTGTATGCGCTGGCGGAGCACCTCGGGGTCCCGAGCGAGATCCGCTCTCGCCCGTCCACAACGGACACCTACTCCCTGCCGCAGTCCCAGGAGGAGTTCTACTTCTCGCTGCCGTACCAGCGGATGGACCTGTGCCTGTACGGCAAGAACACCGGCGTGCCCGTCGGGGAGATCGCGGCAGCGACCGGTCTGACGCCCGAACAGGTCAGCCGGGTGTTCCGGGACATCGACCAGAAGCGGCGAACGACGCAGTACCTGCACCTCGCCCCGGTACTCGCTGGCGAGGTGCCCGAGATCGTTCCAACCACAGTGGGAGGTGCGCTGTGATGTTCTCGATCCAAACCGCTCGTACTGATCGTGTTACCTGTGCTGTTGTGCGTGCGGCCTGTGGCGCTCTGGTCGTCGCGCTGGCCGGCTCGCTCGCCGCCTGTGACTCCGGCGGCGGCCAGACCTGGGAGGCGGCCCCAACTCCGGCGACGTCGCCGTCGGGGAAGGGATCGCAGGTCTCGGCCATGCCGACTGGTGCGAAGATCATGTTTTTGCACCACAGCACCGGCGGGGTGATCTGGGATGGAGGCGTTCCCGGCTGGTTCGACACCTACAACGCCGCGCACCAGACCAGCTATCGCATCACCCAGCAGGAGTTCCCCAAGGACGAGCCGTACGGGTGGAACAACTATCCGTACGATTACTGGAACATCTGGATCAACCACGCCGGGCCAGTTCCGCACAAGGGTGAACCGACCCTGGAGATGATGGTGCCGGAGTACGACGTCATCGTGTGGAAGCACTGCTTCCCGGTCAGCAGCGTGGAGCCTGACACCGGAACGCCGAAGGTGACCTCCAGCGACAAGCGGCTGGAGAACTACCAGCTCCAGTACCTGGCCCTGCGGGAGAAGATGCGGTCGTTCCCGACGACCCGGTTCGTGGTCTGGACTTCGGCCGCGCTGATCCAGCGGGAGACCAGCCAGGCCGAGGCCGAGCGCTCCCGGGCCTTCGTTGATTGGGTACGGACCACCTGGGACGAGCGGGGCGACAACATCTACGTCTGGGATTTCTGGCAGCTGGAGACCGAGGGCCGGGGGTATCTCGTGGCCGGAAACGCGGCAGAAAGCGATTCGCACCCGAGCGCGGCGTTCGCGAAACGGGTCGCGCCGCAGTTCGCTCAGCGCGTCGTGGACGTCATCGAGGGACGCGGTGATCTGTAACGCATCGGTCGTCAATCTCACGGTGCATCGCATCACCCGGTCCGCCCGGGAACGGGACGCTGGCACCGACCCGACCTGGGTCGAGGTTGAGCAATTCACGCGGGTACTCGATGCCGTGGCCGGTCGGGAGGACGTCGCCCTCACGTTCGACGATGGCTACGCCTCCGACGCCGAACTCGCGCTTCCCCTGCTGCGAGAGCGCGGCCTGCGCGCGCAGTTCTTCGTGCTGGCGGGCCTGATCGGCCACCCCGGGCGGCTGGACGAGGCCGGCATCCGCCAGTTGCTGGCAGCTGGCATGTCGATTGGCTCGCATGGCTGGGCCCACCGGGACTGGCGCAAGCTCGATGATCAGCAGGCGGCGCAAGAGTTCACCGAGGCCAGCCAGGTGCTGGCCACGGTGACAGGCCGGCCGGTGACGACGGTTGCGATCCCGTTCGGCTCCTACGACCGGCACGTGCTGCGGTCCCTGCGGCAGGCCAAGGTCACCCGCGCGTACACCAGCGACGGTGGCCTGGCCGGGCGCGAATGGTGGCTCCAGCCGAGGACCAGCCTGTGCCGGGATCTGGACGGCGACTGGATCGCCCGGGTACTCGACGGCACCGTACCGCCGCACCGGCGGCTGCGGCTGCGCGCTGCGCGTACCGTCAAGCGCCTGCGGGGACGACCCGAGTGGACGACCTGAGGAAACGACCCGAGTGGACGACCTGACCGGCCAGCATGAGATGGATGACCAGATGCCACCCCTCGACAACGCACCGCCCAGGGCGAGTTCGGTGATCACCGCAGTCCGGACCGTCCCTCTGGACCAGCTCACCAGGGAGGAACTGGACGCGTGGCAGGAGCTTCGGACCGCCAATCCGCAGCTGGACAGCCCGTATTTCCATCCTGGATTCGCGCGGGCTGTCCATGCCAGCGGCAGCACCGTGCTCATCGCCGTCGGCCGGGATGGCGCTGGCCGGGTGCGCGCGCTGCTGCCCTGCCACCGGAAGCGGTCGTTGCTGCTGCCGGCCGGATGGCCCGCCGCAGACTTCCAGGGGCCGATCATGGCTCCGGGCTCGTCGTTCCCCCCATCGATGCTGCTGACCGGCGGCGTCCGCCGCTTCGAGTTCGACCATCTCCTCGGAGGCTGCGAGGGCTTCGAACCCTGGGTGGAGCGCTCCATGGTCTCGCCCTTCCTGGACCCGACCGGTGGCCTCGACGGCTACCTCGGCCGGATCTCGCGCAGCGGCAGAGAGCACCTGAAACAGGCGCGCCGCGACCGGGCGAAGGCAGAGCGAACCTACGGCCCGGTGCGGTTCGAGGCCGATGCTGTCGACGCCGCTGCCCTCGACCGCCTGATCGAGCTCAAGCGGGCGCAGTACGCGGCGACCGGAGTGGAAGACTACTTCGCGCCCCCCGAGCGGCGAGCGATGCTGCACAGCCTGCTGGGCACCCGAGGCGACGACTTCGCCGGCATGCTGTCCACATTGTATGCCGGGACCCAGCTGGTCGCCGCCCACTTCGGGCTGCGGTCAGGGCAGGTGCTGCACTGGTGGTTCCCGGTCTACGACCGGGCGTTCGCGCCACTGTCGCCAGGGTGGATGCTGCTGCGCGAGACCGTTGCGGCGGCGCCTGCGCTGGGCATCACCCGCATTGACCTCGGCAGGGGCGACGACGACTACAAGCGCAGGGCCAAGACCGGCCAGACCAGCGTCAGCCAGGGGCTGGTCACCACCAGCGTCACCCGGAGGGCACTGCGGGCAGCCAACGCGACGCTGGTGGCCACCCTGAAGTCCTCGCCAGCCGGGCCGGGGCTGCGCCGGGTTGCCCGCGCGCTCCGGGCTCGTCGCCGGTGATCGAGGGTCAGCCAGCCGCAACGATCTCGGCGCAGCGCCGGAAGGCGGCCCGGCGGATGTCAGCTGGCGTCCGTGACTTCGCTGAGATCATCACCGCGACGGCCTCCTGGGGAAGCCCCTCGGCGAACTCCATGGCCGACGTGTGATCCAGGGGGGTGCGCTGCCAGGTGTTGTAGCACTTGGTGATATCCCCTGGAAGGGGGTTGCCCGCGTGCACCACCTCGTCGACGTACACCCCGTAGAGGATGAACTCTGAGATGTGCAGGCGGCTGGTGAACGCGTCCAGCCAGTTCCGCCGGGTCGTCTCGGCGACCCGCTCCTGGAGTGCCCGGACGGTGGACGGCTGCCAGAATCCGAACCCAGCGACGTAGTCGGGCAGGGGCGGTTGCGGCGAGGGGCCCAGGCCGAGCAGTTCGCGGGCGACCCGGTGCCAGATGACGTGCCGCTCCATACTCGCGGTCACTCCCTGCTCCTCGCGATGCAGGATGGGTCGCCCGCCAGCGCGGAAGTCATCGGCCTGGATCGGGCGGACCAGGACGACGTCAGAATCGACGATGAGAACGATATCGGCTGCGAGCTGGGACGCGGCAGTGATCTTGACTGCCTGCTGGGTGACCCACCCGCGGACCGGCGGCCAGGGGCGGGTGAGGTTGAGATAGTCGTTGCTCCCGCTGAGCCGCAGGTAGCGCCGGGGCATCAGCTCCGAGTTCGCCCAGACCCGGCATCGGGGACCCGCGTACTGGCCGAAGATGCCCAGATCCGTCGGCGGGACGAACACATGGTGCACTGTCTCGGGCGGGGTGTACTCCAGGACCGACCGATGCAGGTCGACGAAGAGTTCAGCGTCAGCGTGGAAGGTCGGCGTGATGACGGCCAGCTCACTCATGGTCCCTGGGCTCCTGTTCTGGAACATGGCGGTGCCCGAGCTGCGACGGGCGGAGCGTCTCCTCAGCGGGCTGGTGCTGGCGCAGCGGCCAGGCGGGCCGGATCGGCGGTACCTGAGACGGGACGACCTCACCAGCCCGCCGGGGCCGGGGCACGCGCGACGTCGCCGGTCGCAGGGCGGCCTGGTAGGCGGCAAGCAGCGCGGTGCGCGAGTTGTCCCAGGACAGCGGGCCGTTGACCCTCGCCTGACCGAGTTGCCCCATCCGCTGGCGTTCCTGGGGGTTGTCCAGCAGGTGCGCGATGAGTTCGGCGAACCGTGACACGTCGTTGCCCGGGGCGTACAGCGCGGCCTCGCCCGCAGAAACCCTCGTCTCCCGAAGATCGAAGGAAACGATCGGCCGGGCCATGGCCATGTATTCTACGATCTTGTTCATGGTGGACACGTCGTTGAGGGGGTTGACGGGATCGGGCGCCAGGCAGACATCCGCGGTGGACAGGTAGCGCACGAGGTCGGCGTCTGCAACGCGGCCGGTGAACTCCACAAGGTCGGACAGGCCGAGGGTTGCGCTCAGAGCGACCATGGCATCGAACGTGTCGCCGGTCCCGATGAACACCGCCCGCCAGTCGGTGCGGCCCACCGCGTCCCGCAGCTCCGCCAAGGCCCGCAGCGCATAGTCGACGCCGTCCTGAGGACCCATGACGCCGAGGTAGCACAGCAGATGCTGCTTGCCCCGCTTGAGGGAGGCGTCGGCCGGTACCCGCGGAAAGCGGTGCCGGGCTGGTGCGCTGCGCACGACGAAGACCTCTGACGGGTGCTTGCTGCCTCGGGTCAGCGCGGCCTGCCGGTAGCTGTCGTTGGTGGCGAGGACGATGTCGGCAGCGCGATAGGTGCGCCGCTCTGCCCAGCGCACCCCGCGGTAGAGCAGGTCACGCCCCCGGTTGAAACGCGAGAGGTAGAGCTCCGGTACCAGATCATGCTGATCGAACACGAAGCGGGCTCCGCGCCGCTTGAGCCTGCTGGCCAGCGGGAAAAACAGATCTGGGGGATTGCAGGCGTGCACGACGTCGACCGGACCCACCCGTCTGGCCAGGCGCCAGCTGTGCCACAGGGCCGTGCCGTATTCCCGCAGGTAGCCCGCTGGACCACCCCTGGCGGCCCGGAGGGGGTATCGATGGATTTTGATGCCATCCAGCTCGGCGTAGGGCTCGGTGTCGCGATCGACCCCCATGGGGCAGATGACGTGCACCTCCCATCCG
>JAFGOK010000264.1 GCA_016926535.1 Micromonosporaceae bacterium
ATCAGCACGGCCGTCGCCCGCTGGTAGTACCTGGCAAGCTCGGTGGGAGGGATCGCACCCTCCAGCGTCACGTTGGACAGCCGCAGGTTGGTGATTCGGCGCTCCAGCGCGGGACGCAGCTCGCCCTCGCCCACGACCCGCAGCACGGCGTCCGGAAGGTGAACCATGGCCTCGACCGCCGCCAGGACGTTCTTCTGCTCCGTCAGCCGGCCGACGAACAGCAGCTCGCGGCGCTCGCGCAGGCCCGGCTCGCCCGCGCGGAACTGATCGGGGTCGACGCCGTTCGGTATCACCGAGATCCGCCGCGCCGGCACCCCGTAGGTCTCGATCACAGCGTCCCGCATGGCCCTGGTCAAGCAGATGATCCGGGCAGCGCCGCGCAGGAACACCCTGTAATTCGCGGTGTCGTACAGCGGCAGCAGGATGCGCCCAGCGCGGCTGGACGGTCGGACCATCAGATGGACGTGGGCGACATACGGGACCCGGCGCAGCCGGGCGGTGAGCCACACGATCTCCGGCACGACCGCGCAACCCGCGTGCACATGGAGGACGTCCGGTACCGGTCTGTGGCGCGCGAGCCGCAGCAGCAGGCGCGGCATGACCGGCGTGTTCCCCAGCGGCCACGCCGGATCCCGGTACACCGCGAGCCGACCGTCGCATTCGTACCGTGGCGCGCCGCGAGCCCCCAGACGCGAGGTGTACACGGTGACCCTGTGCCGCTGCGATTGCAGGGTGGCGAGACGCTGGGCGACGATTTCCTCGCCTCCGGGGTGGGGTGGAAAGTACCCCGCGACCTGAACGACCTCCATCACGCCTCTCCGCTCCGGCACCGGCATCGCTGGTGGGCTGCAGCGACACCCTCACTCAACGAGCGACCGGTGCGTTGGATGCGAAAAGTCGAGCCTGCGGGCCAGCGCGCTTGAGGTCAGGGAACCAGGTGGATCCGCACTCGCCGGGCTCGGATCGCTGCTTCCTCCAGCACCGCTAGCCGGGGCTCGCCGACCTCCAGCAGCCGGGGGTGGCGCAGGGCGGACAGGTGTGCCAGCCGGGGATCGGCCAGCACCCGGTCAAGCATCCCCCGGTCCCCCCCACAGACCAGAACCCGCACCGGATCATCTGGATCATCTGGTCTCGGGCCAGTACCGCCGGGCAGGTGAGGCAGCAGCACCCGGGCTGCGACATCCGCCGCCTTTCTGGTGGCGGCCTCGGCCTGGTTGGCCCGGCGCCGGGCGAACCGCTGCTGGGAGGAACCACCCGCTGCGGTCCGCCCCTGCACGTAGCATCGGTCGACTTTCGAGGCGACGACGGTGGTCCCGCGGACCACACCGACCCCGACCGCCCCCTTGCGCACCAGCAGTAACGCCATCCCCGGGGGGCGGATCAGCGCCCGCAGCAACCCGTCGATCGTCTCGGCCGACAGGCCGGGAGGCGGGTACAGGGTCGCCGTGTCGCCGTTGCTGTTGCCGGTCAGGACCAGACCGTGCTCGACAGCGCCGTCGTGCCGGCCGTAGAACCCATCGAGCCAGCCCCGGATGCGTTCTGGCGAGATCTCCACCCATCGACCGCCGCCTGCCGCCGGCCGGGCTTTCGCCGCATCCCTGGCGTACCCTGCTGCCACGTCCGCCTCCAGCCCGGCTCCGAGCCTGCCGTATGAAGCCGTCGCCGACGATGGCGACCGCCCGCCCATGACCCGGAGCGTACCCGGAAGGCAGCTGGTCGACCCGGACGCGCAGCGCGCCGCAGGAAGTCAGATCACCCTGTGTCAATGTAATCTGGCAGAAGGCGCCGGCCGTGAAGCACGGGGGGAGGCACGGATGCGAGGGGTGCGATTTCGGCTACTCGGGCCAGTCGAGGTGTGGACCGCAGGCCAGCCAGTCAGCGCGGGAGAGCCCCGGCGCCGGGTCGTGCTGGCGGCCCTCCTGGTCGATGCCGGGCTCGTCGTGCCAGCCTCCACCCTGGTTGACCGCGTGTGGGGCGACAACCCGCCAGCCCGCGCCACGAGGACGCTCGGCACGCACATCACCAGGATCCGGCGCGCCCTGGAACAGGCATCCTCCGATGGCGGCACCCCAACGATCATCAACCAATCTGGCGGATACCGGCTGGTCGTCGACCATGACCAGGTCGACCTGCACCGGTTCCGGCGACTCGCCAGGGATGCCCGCGACCCGACCTGTCCCGCCCAGCGACGGGCAGAGCTGCTGCGGCAGGCCGTCGGGCTCTGGCACGGGCAGCCCCTGGCCGGGCTGCCCGGTGAGTGGGCCCACCGCATACGCGACCACCTCGCGCGGGAACAATTGGAGGTGACAGCCGCGTGGGCGCAGGCCGAGCTGAGCATCGGCAACCCTGCCCCGGTGCTGGCCTGCCTCGTCCCGATGGCCGACGAGCACCCGCTGATGGAGCCACTGACCGCCCACCTGGTCCGCGCCCTCGTCGCCACCGGCCGGCCGAGTGAGGCCCTCGAACGCTGCCGGACGCACCGGCAACGCCTCATCGAGGAGCAAGGCACCGATCAGGGACCGGAGTTGCAGGCCCTGTACGAGGCGATCCTGCGGGGGCAGGAGCAGCCACCGCCGCAGCCACCGCCGCAGCCACCGCAGCCGCCGCCGGCCGTTGCACTGGCACCCCCGCCTTCCCCGGCTGCTCCGGTACTGGTGCGGCAGCCAGAAGGCGGGGTAGGTGCATGCCAGCCCAGCGACGTCGCCACCCCTGAGGTTTCGGGGGACAATGCCCCTCCCCTCAGGCAGAGGCGGGCAACCGTGGTCGCCGGTGGGGTGCTGCTCGCAGCGCTGCTGGCGCTCAGCGGGGGGGCCGGGCCAACGCTTCCGGGGCAACCATCCGGCGACCATCACCCGGCCTCCCGTGACCCGGCCAGCGACCAGAACGTGGTCGGCGAGGACTTCTCCGACCCGGTGCTTGACGTCGCGCAGTGGAAGCCCTACGAGAACAGATTCTCCAACGGCGCTGTCTGGTCACCGGGCATGGTCCGCATCAGCGGCGGGGAGTTACAGATCAGCGGCGCTGGAAGGGACCCAACGGGCAGGGGCAACGTTGCCGGTGGCCTCTGCTGGTGCAGGAAGGCCGCCCCCGTGCGAGCATCCGGCACCTGGACGGTCTGGGCCAAAATGGATGCTGGAGCTGGCTACGGGCTCGTCATCGGACTGTGGCCGGCCAGCGACGACAATGTCACAGACGGCATGGTCACGCTGGCCAGGATCGACCAGCCTGCCAGAACCAGCCTGTACCCAGTGCTGCAACGCCCTCACGGCAAGACCCTGGTCGGCCCGGCGCAGTCCGGCGATTTCACCAGCTGGCACAAGTACGCCGCTGAGTTGCGGGCGGGATCCGCCAGAGTCCTGCTGGACGACACGGTCATCGTCGATACCGCGACGCTCGCAGAGCCGGTCGTCATCCCGTCCACCCCGATGTCCCTGTACCTGCAACTGGAGCCCGGGCCGACGGATTCTGTCCCCGCCCCAAACGCGGAGACCCCCAGCCAGGTCGTCCTGCACGTCGACCGGGTCGAGTACAGAGGCGTTGCCGCGAGCCCCAGTCGCTCCAAATAGGCCCACTCCCGTGCGGAGTCAGCTCACATGAACCCAGAACCTGTCATTGGTGTAGTTGAGCTTGACGCCTGTGCGAGCCCTGTTGCACCGGCCAGAGCCGGGTCGACCAGGGACAGCAGCAGCAGCCACTGTTCGACGCCGACGGTGTCGAACACGTCCATCGGATCCGTGCAGTAGATCCGCTCGATCTCCCCAGCACCGATGCGATGGATCTTCGCCGTGTATCGGCCTGACGGCATCGGTGCCTCGACGACCACACCGAGATCAAACGTGGCGACGGTGATGGTGCCAGCGTCAATGAGCAGATCCTGCTGGCCCACGAATGAGTCCGGTGACCATGGCAGAGGCGGATCGTGGTCGTCGTCAGCCAGCGCGATGGTGACGCAAGGCCGATGGTCGGGGGCGGCGCTGGTCAGGAGCATCTCGTGAATCGTTCCGGACACCGCCGCCGCCCCCGGGACGGGGCGAGGCCCCAGATCCCTGGAACCTATGACGGTGATCAGGCACAGTTCGGCGGCGACGTCGGTCACCGAGACGACGATCCTCACGATGCGCCTCCCCCACGGCCCCGTCACGTTTGACTTATGACTGTTTCGCGTCTTTCTGTCATGAGTCCGAACAGGGTGAGGACGCGGTTGACTCGTC
>JAFGOK010000265.1 GCA_016926535.1 Micromonosporaceae bacterium
CTGGACGTTGCCGCCCCGGGCGGCGATGTACTGGCGCTGGTGCACGATCTGGCAGGTGGGGCAGGTGGCCTTGACCTCCACGGTGCCCTCCACTCGGGCGGTGGCCTGCCCGCTGGAGTCGCGGCCCAGGGGCCGCACCTGCGCACCGGCCGGCAGGGTGATGAGCTCCGGGCCACGCTCGGCGACGACCGCCATGCCTGCCCGGGTGATGTCACCGCCTGTGGCCAATTCCGGGATGTTGGGGGTGCTGAGGGTGAAGCCTCCGACCTTGCCGATCCCTGGCATGTCCACGGACGGGATGCTGAAGCTGAGCCCGTTCCATTTCCGGATGATCCAGTTGATCACGCTGCGGAACGCGTTTTTGACCCCGTCCCACATTCCTGAGGCGGCTTTGCTGATCTTGCCGGGCAGGCCCTTGACGAAGCTGATCAGGGCGGTGAACTTGTCGGTGATCCAGTGCCAGACCGCCGTTGCACCAGCCTTGATCTTGTCCCAGTTCTTCGTGATCGCCAGCACGGCCAGGCCGATCGGTCCGGTGATGATCGCCAGCAACAGCGGCCAGTTGTCCTTCACCCAGTTCCAGACGGCACCGATAGCGCCCTTGATCATGTCCCAGGCAGCGATCCAGAAATTCCGAAACCAGTCACACTTGTTCCACAGCAGGATAAACACGCCGACCAGGGCAATCACCGCAATGATGATCAACCCGAGCGGGTTGGCGCTCATGGCGACGTTCAGCAGCCACTGAGCAGCTGCTGCGACATTGGTCGCGACGGCCGAGGCCAGCATCGCGGCCTTGGACGCGACCATCGCCGCAGCGGACCGTGCCTGGGTAATAATCCCCGCGTTCGTGGCTGCCGTGA
Organism: Micromonosporaceae bacterium; assembly: GCA_016926535.1. Classification (GTDB taxonomy): domain Bacteria; phylum Actinomycetota; class Actinomycetes; order Mycobacteriales; family Micromonosporaceae; genus JABDRL01. The sequence goes on from JAFGOK010000265.1 coordinate 864, forward strand.
ATGCGGCCTTCGCGGCCACCGCCCCCTTGGTCGCCGCAGTCCATGCTGCGGTTGACACCTTCGCGATCATCATCGCGCCGTTGTATACAGCGATCGCAGCCCTGGCAGTGCCAACAGCAGCCGCGAACACGCCCAGGCCGATCACAACCCCAGTCACGACATCCTTGTGTTCCCGTAGGAAATTGATGACCTTTTCCAGATGCGGCACGGCCTGGCCAAGTTTTTCGACGAACGCCTGCTGGACGCGGCGCTTGAACCCGTCCAGCTTCGCCCCGGCCGACTGCTCCAGCGTGTCGGCCATCTTCCCGGACGCGCCCTCGACGTCGCCGAGCGCGGCAACTGCCTCAGACGGGTCAAGAGAAAACAGCGCCTCGCCCAAGTCCTCGGCCTTCGTTCCGAAAAGCGCCACCGCAGCCGCATTCCGTTCAACGGGGTCTTTCATACCCCTGAGGCGGTCCAGGGTCAGATCGAGAGCTGCCGCAGACCTCTCCCCGCCTGCGCCGATCTCCGTTTCCATTTTCCGAGCCGATAGACCGATTGCCTTGAAGCCCTCGGCTGTCGTCTTGCTGCCGTCGATCGCACGGATCGCGAACTCCTTGAGTGCGTCCGCCACCGTGTCGGCATCCCTGGCGCCAGCGTGAAGCCCTTGGGACATCAGGCCCATCGCGGTCTGTCCATCAACACCCAACACCCGAAACTGGGTCGAATACTCGCTGAAGGTGTCCAACAGATCGTCTGCGAGGTCCCCGGTCTGCTGGAATCCCCGGGTCAGGATGTCGAACGCCTGGTTGGCGTCCGAAGCCAGTCCTGTGCGGATCATCTGCCCGGCCGCCCTGCTGGCCTGGGTGACATCCTGGCCGAATACCTCGGCCAGCCCAGCCGCTCTACTGGTGATGTCCTCGATCGCGTCAGCCCCGGCGTCCTCAGCCACCAAACCCGATGAGATCACGGCCCGTACAGCGGTCATGTTGTCATCGATCGATTGGCCGAGCCCGGACGTGTACAACCGTCCGGCCACCTCGCCGAGATCTTTGGCGTATCCCGCATCGCCGATTTGGGCCTCGAACTTCGCCTGGGCCTTGCTCAGGTCGATCGCACTGGCGACACCGACGGCGAGCGCCGCGCCGGCCGCTGCACCAATCGCAATGCCCGCGCCCTCGAATTTCCCCAGGCCGTCGCGCATCGCGTCCGCTCCGCTGGATGCGCCACGCTTGGCGCCGCGCTGGACTTCTCCCGCGTATTCCCGGCCCCAGCCCTCGCCGGCAGCCTGCCCGCCCTGGCGGGCACGAGTCTCAGCCGCATCGAGCCCCTGGAGCATGGGCTTGTCATCGGCCCCCAAGATGACATTCAGCTCACCCAATTGCAGCATGAGATCACCTCACTGAAGGGGGCCCTGTGACGAATCGCAGGCGCACAAACAAGATCATTCTGATTGTCTTGGCTGTATGTCTCGTGCTGCTGTGCGGCTGCGCAGGCATCAGCGCCCTACTCGACACGAAGGACGAAAAAGAAGGAGATGCGGCACCAACTGCATCTCCTTCGCGGTCAACAGACTCGGCCACTGCGGCCGGCATCCCGCCAAAGCCTGATGCCGCCACACAGGCGGCCTACATCGCCGACCTCAAGGCCATCAACCCCGCGATCGTTGGCAAACACAGCGTCGACACCATGGTCAACCGGGGCCGCGATCAGTGCTCCAGCCTTTCCGGAACAAAGGATCACGCCAAGCTCGTCGACCTGACGAACAAGCGATTCAGCGCGCCCGGACACGCCGACGGGTTCGGCACCGCTACGGCCGAAAAGATCCTCAGAGTGGTGCACAAGAGGCTGTGCCCCAGCTACCCGATGCCCTAACGCTCCGGTCCTGGTGCCAGTGCCCGGGACAGCCGCGTGTCCGCGCTGAGTAGGCCGATGATGCGGCAGCGCAGCCACCGCCACGAGCGGCGCCGCAACAGTGCCCGGTTGTCGAGGTCGATCCCGTACGTCTCGTGCAGATCGGCCTCGACCAGGGCCCAATGCTCTAGGATCTGCGCCCACGTGACCGCCGTCCCCGCTTCTTGCCGCCGGACGTGTTCGGGGGTTTCGTACCACTCGTAGAGGCCAGTGGCTTCGTCGTAGCGGCCCCGCCCGTACTGCTGGATGCCCTGCGTTCCGCCCGGTTGTCCGCCGGGCGGAGGGCTTCCGGGCGGCCACCGGATGTCCAGTACGCCTCTGCGGCCTCGTCGCCGGAGACGATCCACAGCAGGGCTGTCATCGCGGCGATGCGCAGCCGGGCGTGGTCTACGCCCCCGGCGACCATGGCCGCGTGCGCGGGGCCGAGCACCCGCTCCGGCAGGGTCAGGTCGCCGTCGAGATCGGCGATCTGATCGATCCTGGCTGCGGCGGCCGATGCCTCGGCTTCGGTGGCTGCGGCGCGCAGGTGGCCAGCGGCGACGGTGACCCGCTGGCACCACAGTCCGGTTGCGGCGTCGGGTGGGGGCACGGTGTACACCCTGCCCCCGATAATCAACTCCAGGCCGGGTTCGTCACCGGCCAGGAAGGCGTCAAGGTCAGCGAGGCGCTTCACGGTGGCCTACAGGGGGCTGTCGATGTCGTCGAGCTCCCCATCACCCGTGATGGTGATCTTCGCTTTGGCGAGATCCTCCTGCTTGCTGGAGGACTCCTCCCACCCGACGATGCCCCAGCCGGACTCACCCTCAGCGCCGGTGGCGCGGTCGTAGTAGCGCACCTGCGCCAGGGCGTCAGC
>JAFGOK010000266.1 GCA_016926535.1 Micromonosporaceae bacterium
GCCGGAAACTTCCGGAACCAGTTCACCCGGCATGATCCGGCAGAACGCAAGCTCCCAACTGCAACTGGAGTATTGACGCAGTCTTATGTGGGCCTTAGCGTCAAGGCAACTTGCGGAAGCTTTCCGGAAACACCTACCTCCAGCCCGAACGCGTCACCGCAGCGCGACAGGAGATCCCCCATGAAACTCAAGCCCGTCACCATCGTCGGAGCCGTCGCGGTCGCCGCCCTGGCGGCCAGTGTTCTGACCCTTGCTCCAGCCATAGCATCAGACAAATCGGCGGTAACCGCCGATCCCTCGACCCAGACCCTGCGCGAACTCAGCGCCCGTCACGGCCTGCACCTGGGTACGGCGGTCGACCTGGCCGCGCTGTCCGACGCTGACGACCCCCAGTACAGGAGCCTCGTCGCCTCGCAGTTTTCCACGGTCACCGCTGAAAATGTCATGAAGTGGGACGCCCTCGAACCGACCCGGGGCACCTACAACTGGGGTCCAGCCGACGAGCTGGTCGCGTTCGCCCAGAAGAACGGGCAGCGGGTCAGGGGGCACGTCCTGGTCTGGCACAGCCAGATTCCCACCTGGCTCACCCAGGGCGTCGAGGACGGCACCATCACCAAGGACGAGCTGCGTGATTTACTCAAGAAGCACATTACTGACGTCGTGACCCACTTCAAGGGCAAGATCTGGCAGTGGGACGTCGTGAACGAGGCGGCGACGGACCCGTGGGACAGCCCCTCCAACATCCACTACAAGGGATTCTGGGCCGAGAACCTTGGGCCGGAGTACGTCGCCGACTCGTTCCGCTGGGCCAGGGCCGCAGACTCCAAGGCACTGCTGTTCTACAACGACTACAACATCGAAGCGTTCGGTGACGGTGGCGAAACGGACAAGACCACGTTTGTGTACAACATGGTCAAGCAGTTGCGCGCCGACGGTGTCCCTATCGATGGGGTCGGCAGCCAGGGGCATCTTGGCACGCAGTATGGCAACTACGACGCGTTGCAGGCGTCCGCAGCGCTGAAGCGGTTCACCGACCTCGGGCTCGCCACGGCCTTCACCGAGGTCGATGTCCGCAGTGAGATGACCGAGGAGGTCAAGGCCGGCACCTCTTCCGAGGTCAACCCGCGCCTCCAGGCATCGGCGGCCAACTACAGCGCCCTACTCCAGGCCTGCCTGTCCAACCGGCACTGCCTGTCCTTCACTGTCTGGGGCTTCACCGACAAGTACTCGTGGATCCCGAACTGGTCGGAGGACAAGGAAGGGCTCGCCAACATCTATGACGAGAACTACCAGCCGAAACGGGCATACAACATGATGCGTGCCGACCTGGCGTTCAGCGGTCCGCCGAGCGTGCAGCCGCGCATCGCCCAGAAGCCGAAGCGGTAGGCGGCGGCAGGAACCAGCGAAGGAAATAGCGAGAACAAGCGAGGGGATGGTGGGGTCTGAGAAGACCCCACCATCCCCTCGCGCCGCTGCCCGCTGCCCGCTGCCCGGTATCTGGCATCCGGTATCTGCCTTGCCTCGGGTTGACTGAACCTGAATGTTGAGACCTGGCCAGGACGGCGTGCCCGCGTGAGATTCTGTGGCGGGATGATCACCGCCGGAAACGCACGAGGGAGTCTCCATGGGGGCCGCTGAAACCGCCAAGGCGTTGGCTTCGATGACGCTGGAGGAGAAGGCCGCCCTGTGTGTCGGCCGGGACTCCTGGTCACTGGCTGGCGTGGATCGGCTGGGGATTCCGTCGATCATGATGACTGACGGCCCATACGGTCTGCGCAAGGAGTCTGCCGCCGGAGGCCTCTCGGGCGCGCTGACCGACAGCGTTCCGGCGACCTGCTTCCCGACCTCCTCAGCGATGGCGGCGACCTGGGATCCGGCCCTGATCGAGGAGGTTGGGGCCGCCCTCGGCGAGGAGGCCAGGGCCGAGGGGGTCAGCGTGCTGCTTGGGCCCGGTGCCAACATCAAGCGCACCCCGCTGTGCGGGCGGAACTTCGAGTACTTCTCCGAGGACCCACTGCTGTCCGGGCGGCTGGCAGCCGCGTGGATCCGGGGGGTTCAGGGGGTGGGAGTCGCCGCATCCCTCAAGCACCTCGCCGCCAACAACCAGGAGCACCGCAGGTTCACCAGTGACAGCATCGTCGACGAGCGGACCCTCCGCGAGATCTATCTCGCCGGTTTCGAGGTTGCCGTCGCCGAGGCTGGCCCGTGGACAGTGATGGCGGCCTACAACCGGCTGGGCGGGGTGTACTGCGCCGAGCACGAGTGGCTGCTGGAAACGGTTCTGCGGGGGGAGTGGGGATTCGACGGGGTCGTCGTCTCCGACTGGGGTGCGACCAATGACCGGATCGCAGGGCTCTTGGCAGGGCTCGACCTGGAGATGCCGGGGCTGGCTGCCTGGCAGGCCGGCCAGATCGAATCGGCCGTCCGGGAGGGGCGACTGCCGGAGGGCGTGCTCGATCGGGCCGTCGAGCGCGTTCTCACCCTGATCGACCGGACCGCCGAGGCCCAGACGCAGGCATCGGCCTATGACCGCGACGCCCATCACGAACTCGCCGGTAGGGTTGCCGCCGCCGGGACGGTGCTGCTCAAGAACGAGGGCCAGGTGCTTCCGCTGCACGCGGGTACCCTTGCCGTCCTCGGAGCATTCGCGAAAGCGCCTCGTTTCCGGGGTACCGGGAGCTCCAGGGTGACCCCGACCCGGCTGGACGTGGCGTATGCCGGGATCGTCGCCCTGGCAGGCGAATCCGTAGAGGTCAGTTACGCTCCTGGCTACCGGCGGCACGTTGACGTCGTTGACCGGGCCCTGCTGGCCGAGGCCCGAGCGGTGGCCCGATCCGTCGAGGTCGCGCTGGTCTTCGTCGGCCTGACAGAGGCATACGAGGCCGAGGGATCCGATCGGGAGCACCTGCGCCTGCCAGACAGCCACAATGCACTGGTCGAGGCGGTGATGGAGGCCAACCCAGCCACTGTGGTCGTGGTGAGTAACGGCGCCCCCGTCGAGATGCCCTGGGCCGCCAGGGTCCCGGCGATCGTCGAGGGGTATCTGGGCGGGCAGGCCGGTGGTTTGGCCATCGCCCAGGTGCTGTTCGGCGTCGCCGAACCGGGCGGGCGGCTGGCCGAGACCTTCCCGCTGCGCTGGCGCGACAATCCCGTGTACGCCCTCCCCGTCGGCCCGCGGCTGGCGGAGTACCGGGAGAGCGTCTACGTTGGCTACCGGTACTACGACACCGCAGGAGCAGCGGTCCTATTCCCCTTCGGACATGGGCTGTCCTACACGACGTTCGACTACACGGGGCTGACCCTGAGCGCCGGAACCATTCACGACGGAGAGGCGCTTGACTGCCAGGTGACCGTCACCAACACTGGCGAGCGGGCCGGCTCAGACGTGGTTCAGGTCTATGTCCATGACGTCGCCTCAGCCGTGTTTCGACCCTTGCAGGAGCTGCGGGGGTTCGTGAAGGTTTGGCTGGAGGCGGGGGAGTCCAGGCCGGTCACCGTCACGCTCGACCGCAGGGCCTTCGCGTACTACGACGTTGATGCGACCGACGACGTTGATGCGACCGACGACGTTGACGCGACGGCGGCGCCCGGCTGCCGCGGCGGTTGGACCGTTGAGCCGGGGACGTTCGAGATCCGGGTTGGAGCGTCCTCACGCGATATTCGTGCGACGGCCATAGTGGAGGTGGTCGGCAAGCCAACTGGCCCCGAGCCAGCCGCAGTGGGCCCCGCGCCAGCGGCCGGAGGCGTGAGCCCTGAGCTGCGCCCCTATCATGATCTGACCGGAGAGGCCAGGTTCGGCCGCGTCGCCTTCGCGGCGCTGTGCCGGCAGGAACTGCCAGCGAACGTGCCCGACCCGAGGGGGGCTTTCACTCTCAATACCCCGATGATCGACATGCGGGGTTCGCTCCCTGCCCGGATGTTCGCGGCTGTGATGCGCGGCCTGATCCGCGTGGCGTTGCGGAAAGCGGATCAGGCGAGCCGGGCGCTCGCCGTCGGGATGCTGCAGGAGGCCCCGCTGCGCCTGATGCCGATGATGACCGGCGGCGCGCTGGGCAGGCAGCACCTGGCGGCGCTGCTGCGGCTGTTCAACGGTCGCCGCCGCGGCCGGCAGCCATAGTGCCGGCAGGCACTGCGTCGGCCGCCGGTGGGGTCGTGCTCTCCCGTACCACCAGTTCGGTCACGAAGTCGATGCGGCTGGTCCTGGGAGCGGTGCCGCGGGCCAGGTCGAGAAGCATGCGCGTGGCCGCGCCAGCCATGTCCCGCAGGGGCTGGTTGATCGTGGTAAGCGCCGGGCTGGTCCAGGCGGCCACCGGCAGGTTGTCGTAGCCGATCACTGAGAGGTCTTCCGGGATCCTCAGGCCGAGTTGCTGTGCCGCGCGGAAGACCCCGATGGCCTGCATGTCCGATCCGGCGAAGATGGCGGTTGGGCGGTCGGGGCGGGCCAGCAGTTGCATCCCGCACTCGTACCCGGCGGTGAGGTAGAAGTTCCCGTACCGCACGAGCTCGGGATCGACTGCCACCCCGGCCTCGTCGTGGGCGAACCGGAAGCCGGCGACCCGGGCCCTGCTGCACAGGATGTCCTCCGGGCCCGAGATCATCGCGATGCGGCGATGGCCGAGGTCGAGGAGATGCCGGGTGGCCAGCAGTCCGCCATCCCAGTTGTTCGAGCCGACGGTCGGCACCGAGGCGTCGGTCGCGCTGTCCGTGTCGACGACGGCGAACGGGATCAGCCGGCGCTGGAGTTGCTGTTGCTGTTGCTTGGTCAGGTGACACAGCACGAGCAGCACGCCGAGCGGGCGCCGGGCCAGCAC
>JAFGOK010000267.1 GCA_016926535.1 Micromonosporaceae bacterium
CGCGCCATCGACCGCGGCCGACTCGTACAGGTTGCGGTCGACCGCGGCCAGCCCCGCCAGGAAGATCATCATGTCGTAGGGGGCGCCCCGCCACACCCCGACGACGATCAGCGAGATGAGCGCGGAGTGCTCGCTGGTCAGGAAGGGCTGCGGGCTGAGGCCGAACCAGCAGAGCATGCTGTTGATCATCCCGTCGGCCCCGGGGTAGTACATGATCCGCCAGACCTCGGCGACCACCCCCATGGTCGTGACCATTGGAAGGAAGGCCGCCGCGCGGACCAGCCGCAGGTGCCGGGCCTGGCCCTCGACGAGCAGGGCCAGCACGAACCCCAGCGCGACCGACCCGGCGGTGGTGCCGACCGCCAGCTCGACCGTCTGCCAGATCGCCGGGGTCAGCTGGGGATTGGTCATCACGTCGGCGTAGTTGGCCAGCCCGACGTACCGGTCCCCGAGGTATGGCCGCACCTCGTAGAAGCTGTCCCGCAGCCCCTGGGCCAGCGGAAGGAACTTGAAGTACGTGAACAGCAGCAGCGCCGGCGAGAGAAACAGCCAGGGCAGCACCGCCTGGTTGATCTTCCTGCGCCGCCTGCGCCTGGCGAGGGCTCTCGCCCTGCTCGAACGCTCGTACGGGAACAGGGCCGGCGGGGACATGGCCGGCTGCGATCGTGCCGGCTGCTGGCGCCACTCGGCGCTGCGGTACTGCGTTCCCGCCATGCCAGCGTTCCCCTGCCCGGTCAGCTCATCAGGGACTGCTGCCGGGTCAGCTCGCGGCGGTAGTCCTCCGCGAGCCGGTGCAGCCCCTGCTGCACATCGGCGGTGCAGTCGGCCAGGAGCGTGTTCAGGGTCTCGGCAGCGGCCTGGCGGAACGGGGTCCAGTTTGGAACCGCCGGCGCGTAGACCCCGGCGGTCTCGTACACCTGCTGGAAGATGCCCCACCGGGCATCGGTCCGCACCGCGCCCAGGTTGACATCCTGGTTGACCGGGAGGCGGACGATCGGGCCTGGGTGGTCGCCGTCCATCCCGATCATCTGACCGGTCACCGAGGCCGCGAACTCCGCGAACTTGACCTGGCCCGCCCGGTTCCGCGAGCCAGCCATGAGATAGACGTTCTCCCCCTCGGCCAGCGCCCCAGGATGCGAGCCGTTCGGCCCGGCCGGCAACTGGAAGATCTCGATCTTCTCGCTCCCCATGCTCTTGACGAACCGGGGCAGCATGTAGGGGCCGGTCAGGTAGATCCCGCCAAGCCCCTTCTCAAAGGTGTCGTGCGCGCGGGTGGTGTCGATATTCACCGCATCCGGATTGGCCGCCTTGCGCTGGCAGACCATATCCCGCAACCACAACGCCGCGCCAACAGCCTCGGGATCACTGATGACTGGCGACCACGATCCGGGGTAGTCCGCTCTGAGGAAATCCCCGCCATTGGCCAGCAGATACGTCGTGAAGTACCAGGAAAGGTAGCCTCGTTTGGTCGTCCCGGGGATGACCAGCCCGTGGGTGTCGTTCTTTCCATCGCCATCAGGATCGAGCTTCGTAAATGCCATCGCCATTGTTGCGAGGTCGTCCCACGACCGTGGCTCCGCCAGGTGCAGTCGCAGTCGCCAATCCCTGCGGACGAACAGGGCGAACGCCTGGGCCGAGAACGGAACGGCATAATAATCGCCGTCGTAGGCCTGGGCCGCCTGCCAGGACCGCTCGGAAATGCGGTCGCCGACGGTCAGCGCCGCTCGGTCCACCCGCTGGACCCACCCCTGGGCCTGCATGTGGCCCAGCTGCGCCGTGTCGTTGATAACGAGGTCGGGCAACTGGCGCTGGGCCGCCTGCTGCTGGAGCTTGGTCTCGAAATCCTCCAGGAGGGCGACCACCTTGGTCTTGATGCCAACCTGCCTGGTGAACGCAGCGGCCAGCCGCTGCGCGGTTTTGGCCGGGGGGGAATTCGGCGTCTGCCGGATCCACAACTCCAGCGCTGCCTCGGGATCCTGCGACACGTTCTGAACGCTCGCGGATGAACACCCGAAGAGACCCGTCGCCACCATCGCGAGAGCGAGGCAGAACCGCAGGCAAGGGTTTTCCAGCCCGGTGAAAAACCTTCGGATTGACCTCGATCGAATCGGTACTGGCAATGCGCGACAAGCCATGCCGAATTCGTACCATGTCGAAGCCATGATGCGGCACCCGCATCGCATCTTACCTGACAGGTCACATCGTGCTAATGATGAAATCGTCGTTTGTAAATTCTCTGTTACAGGGTCCAATGGAATCGGATCGGGAAACTCGAGCTCGCAGGACCCTGCCAAGGTGCCGGGTCAGCTGGCCACTGCCTCCTGCGACCGATGGTCCCGCTGAACGGGAATCTGACCTTCCTCGACCCTACCGCCATCCTGGCCGCTGATCTCAGTCGTCCGTTGCTTCGCCGGAACGGCGTCGGGCGTGGACGCGGCTCCTGATGGCCCGCCGCGCCCGGCTGGCCCAGCGCCCGGACGGGGTGAGACCTGCGGGTACTCCC
>JAFGOK010000268.1 GCA_016926535.1 Micromonosporaceae bacterium
AGGGGCTACGACCCGAAGCTGGCGGAACTGTACTCGCAGGCGCTGGTCGGGATGGTTGCCCTGGCCGGGCGCTGGTGGCTTGAGGTACGCAAACCCCGCAAGGACATCGTCGCGGCGCACCTGGTCAACCTCGCCTGGAACGGGTTGTCCCACCTCGACGCCAAACCGATCCTGATGACTCGCGGGCACAAATAGCAGCTCACGGCACTCAGCCACCAGCTCGCTGCCTTCGGTCACCAACCCGCGGCCCTGCGCCCGGCTTCAGATGCCGGCCAGCTCCGCGAGTTCAAGCCATGTCTCCTCGGTCGCGGAACGCTCTGAGACCACGGCTCTGAGCTCCGCGTCGAGCACGATGATCCGCTCAAAGTCCGTCGCACTCTCCGCCAGCTGCTCGTGCAGCCGGGCCTCCCGCCTGGCCAGTTTCTCGATCTGGCGCTCCAACCGGGCCAGGTCTTTGGCGAGTTGCCGGTCGACGGCAGCCTTCGACCGGGGCTTGGCAGAGGATGCACCGGAGAGGGAAGCGCCGGAGAGGGACGTACCGGCAGAGGACGTACCGGCAGCTGCGATCTCGCCAGAGGAACCAGCCGCCGCTCCGGCCCGGACGAGTTCGGCCCGCGCGAGGTATTCCTCGACGCCTCCCGGCAGTTCGAGCAGCTTCCCCCCGAGCAGTGCCAGGGTCGAATCGCACACCCGCTCGATGAGATACCGGTCATGGCTGGCCACGATGACCGTCCCAGGCCAGGTGTCCAGCAGGTCCTCCAGGGCAGCGAGCGTTTCGACGTCAAGATCGTTGGTCGGCTCATCCAATAGCAGGACATTCGGCTCCGACGCGAGTAGGCGCAGCAGCTGGAGGCGCCGCCGTTCCCCACCGGAAAGATCAACAACCGGGGTCCAGGCCCGACCGCCCGTGAACCCGAACATCTCGGTCAGCTGCGAAGCCGAGACCTCCTGACCGGCCGACCGTAACCGCGCGGAGCTCCCTGGAACCCCCGGCCGGTCGAGGCCGAGGCGAGCGGTACGCGCCACCTCCTCCACGGCTTCCAGCACCCGCAAGCCAGCAGGCAGCTCGTGCAGCTCCTGGGACAGGTAACCGGGACGAACCGTCGTTCCGACGACCAGCCGACCGCCGTCCAGCTGGCGCTGGCCGAGCAGGACCCGCAACAGGGTGGTCTTGCCTGCGCCGTTGGCTCCGAGCACCGCGATCCGGTCGCCTGGACCGATCCGCAGGTCCACGTCGTCGAGCAGGGTACGGTCCCCGACCTGGATCGTGGCGGCCTCCAGCTCGTACACCTGCTTGCCAAGCCGGGAGGTCGCCAGGCGGCGGAGCGCCAGGCTATCCCTGATTGGCGGGACATCCTCGATCAAGGCGTTCGCCGCTTCGATCCGGAATTTTGGCTTGCTCGTCCGTGCAGGCGGCCCGCGCCGGAGCCAGGCGATCTCCTTACGCAGCAGATTCTGCCGCCGTGCCTCGATCCCGGCAGCGACCCGCTCCCGCTCGGCTCGGGCGAGAGTCCAGGCAGCGTAGCCCCCCTCGTACGCCCGGACCGTCTGGTCTGCGACCTCCCAGGTCTGGGTACAGACAGCGTCGAGGAACCACCGGTCGTGCGTCACCACGATCAGTGCTCCGCGCCGCGAGCGCAGGTGCGAGGCGAGCCAGGCGATACCGGTGACATCGAGGTGGTTGGTTGGCTCGTCCAGGATCAGCAGGTCGGTCGTCCGGACGAGCAGGGCCGTCAGCGCGACCCGCCGCCGCTCGCCGCCGGACATCGGGCCAACCGGGGAATCCTCCGAGACCTGCGGCATGCCCAGCCCGTCCAGGACCCGCCGGACCCCGGCATCGCCTGCCCACTCGTGCTCCGCTGCGAACTCGGACGGCAGCCAGGCGTCGCCGACGACCACATCCCGGACCGTTGCCGCGGCTGGCAGGTCCAGGGTCTGCGGCAGGGCTGCGACCCGCAGGTCACGCCGGTGGGTCACCCGCCCGGAGTCGGGCTCCAGCGACCTGGTCAGCAAGCGGAGCAGGGTCGTTTTTCCGGCACCGTTCAGCCCGACGACGCCGACCCGGTCGGCGTCGTCGACCCCGAGGCTGACCTCCTCGAAGATTGGCCCGGCGGCGTACGCCTTGCTCACACGATCCAGATTGACGATGTTCGCCACGATCAGCCTTCCACCCCAGTTGTCGGTGCCGCTGGGCCGGTAGCGACCAGGACCTTCCGGCATCCGGGTGCCGTCTCCAGCCGCTTGGCCACCAGCTCGACTTCGGTGGCCGTTGCCGCGAGAAACACGCAGGTCGGGCCGGAGCCGGAGACCATCCCTGCGACCGCCCCGGCGGCGAGTCCCGCTGCCAGGATCCCGCGAAGGTCCGGTCGCAGCGACAGCGCGGCCACCTCCAGATCATTGTGCATGGCCGCTCCGAGCGCCCCGGGGTCGTCCTGCCCGACCGCAGCCAGGAGCGCGCTGGCATCCAGGCAGGGCGGCGGCGCCAGCCCGGCCTCGCGCAGACGATCCAGCTCCACATACACCTGCGGCGTGGAGAGACCGCCCTCGGCAGCCGCAACGACCCAGTGCAGCACCGCGCCAGACATGACCACCGGCTCGACGACCTCGCCCCGGCCGCTGCCGAGCGCGGTCCCCCCGTACAGCAGAAATGGAACATCACTGCCCAGGGTCGCGGCAACAGCGGC
>JAFGOK010000034.1 GCA_016926535.1 Micromonosporaceae bacterium
CTTCGGGCGGCCGAGGCCGCGATGGCACGCAACCCGTTCCTGACCGCGGCCGACCAGCAGCGGGCACTCGGTCTCTTCCGGCACCACAGGATCTGTCAAGGGTGAGTCATGCGATGCGAGATCCGTTTCAACGACCAGATACCGGCTGACGCCATTCGCCGCACCGTGGCAGCCGCTGAACAGCAGGTCCAGGTTCGACCAAGGCGAAGCTGAGGGCGCCACAAGCTGAGCGGGTCCTGGATCGAACGTGCGAAGGCGCCGCGTCGGCTGTTCATCGCAGTCACATCGCATACCGGTCCCGGACTCCATACCGGCCCCGGACTCCATACCGGACCAAACGCCTCCCCTGTACTGTCTTGGACAGCAGGAGGTGCCGGCTGATGTCCGGAGAGCGGATGGCGACGCTACGCCGATGGTGGGTTGTCAACCTGCCAGTGCTGGCGATGCTGCTGCTCGCGTTGGGGCCGGCCGCCTGTCCCTCCCGGGCCGATGGCGCGACCTCAGGGGATGCCCAGTCCACTTCGGCGGTCATCGACCTCTCGGCGTCGGGACGCCCGATGGCGCTTGGCGGTTCGCCCGCCACTCCCCGGGTGCTGGCCCAGCGGGGCGTGCGGTGGGCGTGCGACCCCATTCCGGCGGTTGGCGCTACGGCTTGCCGGCTGGCCGCCCCTGCCGGCCACTGGGCAACGACCCCCGCAAGGAGCGATCCGGGCGCGGGTGATCACGGCAATGCGAATCAGGGACGGGGACCGCCGGGACGGGTGTAACTCCCGTGTCCAGACCCCGTTCCCGGCATCCTCGCGCGCCGTGCGCGAGGGCGCCGCTGTTGCCCTGTGAGGAGAATCTTCGTGTCACGCGCGATGACCGTGCGCGCGGTCGTGGCCCTGACTGTGCTTGGTGTGTCCGGGTGGCTGGTCGCCACCCGCCCAGCACAGCTCGGGCTGGACCTGCGCGGCGGTACCCAGATTGTGCTGGAGACCCGAGACGGCGAGCTGGCCAAGGCCACCTCCGAGACGACCGATGACGCCCTGGAAGTACTCCGCCGGCGGGTCGATGAGCTGGGCGTGGCAGAGCCGACGCTGGCCCGCTCCGGCGAGCGGCGGATCATCGTCGAGCTACCAGGGGTCAGCGACCCCAAGGAGGCCGTCGAGGTGATCGGCCGTACCGCCCAGCTGACCTTCCGCCCGGTGCTCGGTCTGGCCACCGACGAGCCCGAGGCGTCGCCAACGCCCGACCAGCTCAGTCCAGCGCCCACGTCAGAGGCTTCCCCCGCGCCCTCCGACGCATCGGCCTTCCCAACGACCCCGGAGTCGCCGGGCACCCCGGCGGCATCCGCCTCCCCGGAGGGCGCCGCGCCCCCCGACCAGGAGGTGGTACTCGAAGACGAGAGCGGCCAGCGGCTGCGGCTCGGCCCGGCGGCGCTGGCGGGCGAGCAGGTCAGCGATGCTGACGCCCAGACCGGGGAGCTCGGCGCGTGGGAGGTGAGGATCGACTTTGCCCGCGGTGGGGAGCGGGCCTGGCAGCAGCTGACCGCGAAGGCTGCGTGCGCTGCCACCGGTGACCCGACCCGGCGGGTGGCGATCGTGCTCGACAACGAGGTGATCTCGTCGCCGGAAGTCAACCAGACCGTCGCCTGCGATGTTGGGATCGCCGGCGGCTCGACGGTGATTGCCGGATCCTTCAGCGTGCAGGAAGCCAAGGATCTCGCGCTCCTGGTGCGGGCCGGCGCTCTTCCCGTCCCCGTGGAGATCATCGAGCAGCGGACGGTGGGTCCGACGCTGGGCGCCGCCGCCATCGAAGCCTCGGCCAAGGCCGCCGTCCTCGGCGTGATCGCAACGATCCTGTTCATCATCGCCGTGTACCGCATCGTCGGCGGTATCGCGGCATTCGCCCTGATCGCCTACGGACTGATCTCGTACGCGGCGCTGCTGGCGATCGGCGCCACCCTCACCCTGCCGGGCCTGGCCGGATTCGTGCTGGCCATCGGGATGGCGGTCGACGCCAACGTGCTGGTGTTCGAACGCGCCCGGGAGGAGTACGCCGCTGGCCGGCGGACCCTGCGCTCCGCGATCCATCACGGATTCGCCAATGCCTGGTCGGCGATCCTGGACTCGAATGTCACCACGCTGCTCGCCGCCGGGCTGCTGTTCTTCCTGGCATCCGGGCCGGTGCGCGGTTTCGGCATCACCTTGAGTATCGGCGTGCTCGCCTCGATGTTCACCGCCCTGGTCCTCACCCGGGTCCTGGCGACGGTGGCGCTTCGCCGGCCCTGGCTAACCGCGCGGCCCACGTGGAGCGGAGTGGGTAGCACCGGCTGGGTACGCCGCAGGCTGGAACAGCGCAACCCCGACCTGATGGGTCGCCGCAGGCTCTGGCTGGCGATCTCCGCGGTCGCGGTGCTGCTGGCGGTCACCGGCATCGCCGTACGGGGGCTGAACTTCGGGGTGGAGTTCACCGGAGGCCGGTTGGTGGAGTACCGCACCAGCCAGTCGCTCTCGGTGGAGGCGGCCCGCGCCGCCGTCGCCGACGCCGGCATGCCCCGCGCCGTTGTGCAGACGTCCGGCGAGGGCGACATCTCGGTGCGCTCCGGCGGGTTCGATGACTCGGTGGAGCAGCAGGTACGGGAGAAGCTGGCCGCGAGCGGGGCTGGCAGTGTGGAGCGGGTCCGCGACGAGCAGATCGGCCCGAGCCTGGGCGATGAGCTGCGGCGCAAAGCGCTCATCGCGCTGGGCATCGCGCTGGCGGTGCAGCTGGCGTACCTGGCGGTCCGGTTCCGCTGGCAATGGGGCAGCGCCGCGGTACTCGGGATGGCCCATGACGTGCTCATCCTCGTCGGGGTGTTCGCGTGGCTCGGCAAACCCGTCGACGGGGTCTTCCTGGCAGCGCTGCTGACCGTCATCGGCTACTCGGTCAACGACTCGGTCGTGGTCTTCGACCGCATCCGCGAGCTGGTCGCCCACGCGAAGACCCTGCGCCGCGATCATCGTCCGGCTTTCGCCGATCTCGCCAACACCGCCTGCCTGCAGACCGTGCCACGCACGGTCAACACCGGCCTCGGCGCGGTGTTCATCCTGCTGGCCCTCGCCGTGCTGGGTGGGGATTCGCTGGTCGACTTCGCAGTCGCCCTCCTGATCGGGATCATCGCTGGCACGTACTCGTCGGTGTTCCTGGCCACGCCGCTGGCCATCATCTTCGAGGACCGGCAGAGCGGGCTGGGCGGGGTACTGGGCGGGGTGCGTCCCATCAGTGCCTGGGATGCGACCAGAAAGACCCCGGCCCAGGCGGCTCGTCCGCCAGCCCGCCGAGGTACCGCGACCGCCCGGCCGCGCCGCCGACGATAAGTGCCGATACGTGCCGTGCAGCCGGTGACGTCGCCCCCCTGTAGTGACGTCACCGGTGCCCGGACCGCCGGTTCCTCACCAGGTCACGCGGCCGCCATTGGCCAAAACAATGACATATGATCACAATCGGCATTTAAGGTTTGAACTTCGCTTTCCCAAAGGCCGCTGCGCCGGCTGCCCGACTCCGGCAGGATTGAGGGGTCA
>JAFGOK010000269.1 GCA_016926535.1 Micromonosporaceae bacterium
GATCGGGAAGGCGCCAAAATCGGCGGCCGCCAGGAAGACCGTCGCGAAGAAGGCCCCAGCAGCCCCGGCGAAGACCGCGGTCAAGGCGGCCACTCCTGCGAAGGCGGTCAAGGCGGCCACTCCTGCGAAGGCGGCCAAGGCGGCCACTCCTGCGAAGGCGGCCAAGGCGGCCACTCCTGCGAAGGCCGTCAAGGCGGCCACTCCTGCGAAGGCGGCCAGGGGGGCCAAGGCCAGTGCTCCGGCGAAGGCCACAGCCGCCAAGGTCGCCCCGGCGAAGGCGGTCAAGACGGCTGCTCCGGCGAGGGCAGCGAAGGCAGTGAAGGCAGCGGCTCCAGCCAAGGCGGCGAAGGGGGTCAAGACAACCACCCCGAAGGCGGCGTCGAAGACCACGGTGAAGACGGCCGCGAAGGCCCCTCCGGCGAAGGCGGCACCAGCCAGGAAGACCCGCCAGAGGGCAACTGTCAAGGCCTCCGCAACGGCGGCGAAGACGTCGGCCGCGTAGCCGCGGCCATGATCTGCGCGGCCGACCCAGCACCAGCCAACGTGTGGTGTCGGGTGTGCGGGCCACCAATCAGCGGTCTGCACACCCGATGCGGCCCGGCTGTGCCGGTCGGTCCAGGCCAGCCACGCTGACCAGAGCGCCGCCAGCGAAGGACAACAGCCAACCGGCACCTCGCGGTGTCGCCTGGTTCCCAAGAGCCCACCCGGTCAGCAGATCGAGCGCCGGGGACATCAGGGAACGCTGGCAACAGATGACCGCTGCCGGCGCGGACTTGGCGAGCGCCCGTATCGCCGAGACCGCGCTTGCCGGATCGGCGTCCGCAGCGAACCGGGGGTCGCGTTCGACCGGTCCGCCGGCATACCCGCGTGAGCATTCGACGATCGGGGCGACTGTCGCGACACATCGCAGCGCGGGCGCGCTGAGGACGCGGTGAGGACGCAACGAGGCGAGTACCGCTGCGAGGGAGGTGGGCCAGTCTGCCGGGCCGGTCGCCCGCTCCGGGCGCACGACGGCAACGACGCCGGTGATGGCTGGGCGGGCGAGATGTGCTCGGACGACCGAGCGGTCGTGGTCATAGGTCAGGAGGTGATCCGCCTCGTCTCCCGACACCCAGCGGACTTCATCGACCTCGTCGTCGGGCCTTCGCTCCGACCAGGACACCGCTCGCATGGACCAGTAGCGCACGGTCTTCTCGACCGGGCCGCCCCGGTCGGGCGCTGGCTCGCTCGCGGAGCCCGCTGGCCGCGGGAGGCGATAGCGGACGCTCGGCAGCTCCGCTTGCGGCACACCGATCGCACCGGTCTCCTCCTCGACTTCGCGAACGGCCGCCAGCAGCGGGTGCTCTCCTGGATGCAGTTTGCCCTTTGGCAGCGACCAGTCGCCGTACCGTGGGCGGCGTACCAGCGCGATTCGTCCGGTCCGCTCCCCCGAGGGATCATCCCGGACCAGGACACCACCGGCGGCTGCGACCGGCGTCGTAGTTGACATGGGACCATCATCGCCCTCATCGGGCGCGGCCGGTCACCGGAGCCAGGCCGTGATCCGCTTTCTGGTCGCTGCTTGCCACAGGGGATCGAAGCCTTGGCGGGAGCGCCGCACCGCGGCTCGTTCGCGTTCGTACAACCGGCCGGCCGTTATGGCGAGGGCGTGGTCGTCGGGATCGGAGGCCGCGATCGCCAGCCAGGTGTCACCGGCAATCACCGCGTCCTGGTGCTCCCCGAGGAGATCCTGGAGGGCGGTCAGCAACCCGGCCAGCTCGCTTGCCGCGCCGCCGAGCACGGTTGCCACGGCTTCGGTCGCGTACCGGGCACGCTTGCCCAGGATGCGGACGGCATGCCATTCGGAGTCCGGAGCTTCGGGCCCGAGGGACCGGACGCCCCCTTCAACCAGCCGCCGCCAGGGTTTCGCGACGATGGGAGGCAAGGCCCACTGGGCGGCGACGGCGGCGTGCCGGTCGAGCTTCGGGCGGTTCGCCGCGTCAACGATGGCTTCAAGGAGCGTGAGATACCGGGGAGAGTCGAGCATCTCGTCCAAGACGACCAGGGCTTCCTCATGCCGGGCAGCGAGGTCGGCGTCGATCCGGGCGACGGATGCCGGTTCGAGGGGCGCCAGCGGATCGGTCGCAGCGGTGCGGTGCAGCCGCGCTCGGAGGACTTCCGCGTCCCTGGCGGCGCCGAGGGCGTCGGCGATCCACCGCAGGTCCGCCCGGAGCTTCCCGGCCCAGTCCCGGTCGAGGAGCGGGCGGAACGTCCTGAGATCGCTGCGTAGCCGGCGGCAGCCAACCCGCATCTGGTGCACTGGTGTGTCGCCTTCTCGCAGCGGCTGCCGCAGGCGTACCAGGGGATCGTTGCGCAGGACGCGGAGCACGTCCCGCCGCAGCGCCACCGCGATGGCATCGGCAGCAGAGGGGCGACGGCCTGTGCTGCCGCAGGCCGGAACATCCGAGGGCGCTGCCGCTGGCGGTCCCAGCGCCCGGATGTGTTTTGGGACGAACGCGCCACGCCGCGCTCCGGCTGCGCGAAGCGTCCCTTCGAGCTTGTCGAGCAGCTTGGGCCGGCCAGCCATCCGCTCCACCTCGACTTCGTGGAACCGCAGGATGATTCGCTGCCGTTCGAGCACGCTGACCGCGTCATCGGCGATCTCGACGAGGAGCCGGTCCTGCGCGTCCCGGATTTCGTGTGTCCTGCGGACGGTCCGCAGGACGACCGCTGGCCTGAGCTGGACTCCCCGGTGGAAGACGGTCAGCAGCGAGACCAGGTCGGTGGGAATGGACCTGGCCGATCCAGGACGGCAGATCTCGTGGCGGGTGCCGGGGAGATCCGATGGCAGTTTCGCCGTCCATGCCTTGGCGGTCGTCTCGCCTTTGCGGTGGCGCAGCGAGACGCCAGCGCGGGCCAGGCGCAGGTCAGGTGTGTCGTAGTAGGTCGCCCGCAGCGTGGCCGGGGGGTTGGAGACCAGCCTCCCCCCGACAGGCACGCACCCGGCGAGGTCCGGCATGGTGAAGCGCTCGTCGACCTGGTACTTGCGTTCTTCCTCGAGCATCGTGACCTTGCCTCGCTAATCGGTCGGTGGTGAACCACCGGTGATCCGGCGCAGCAGCGCCTCCTGCGGATGGACGCGTTCATTGGTGGGGGTGCCAAGCTGCCGTACCCATGCCCCGGTGCTGTCGAGCTCGAATGCGCTGGTCTGGTCGGACATGGCCAGGCGCAGGATCCGGTCGAGTTCTTCCCTCGCGCCGCGGTCGGTGACCCGAACCAGTGCCTCGACGCGTCGGTCGAGATTGCGGTGCATCAGGTCGGCTGAGCCGATCCAGAACTCGCCGCCGACCGGGTCCGGGCCGCCGTTACCGAAGTGGAAGACCCGGGAGTGCTCCAGAAAGCGCCCAACGATCGATCGGACCCGGATGCTGTCCGATAATCCCCTGACTCCCGGCCGAAGGGTGCAGATCCCGCGAACCGTCAGCTCGACCCGCACACCAGCCTGGCTCGCCCGGTAGAGCGCATCAATGGTCGCTTCATCGACGATGGCGTTGACTTTCATCCTGATGAGTCCGGTTCGCCGGCTCGAGGCATACTGCGCCTCGCGATCGATGCGCTCGATGATGCCGCACCGCACCCCGTGCGGTGCGACCAGCAGTCGCCGGTAGACCGTTTGCCTGCTGTACCCGGTCAGCACGTTGAACAGGTCGGTCAGATCGGCCCCGACCTCAGGGTCAGCTGTCAGCAGGCCGAAGTCCTCGTACAGCCGGGCGGTCTTCGGGTGGTAGTTCCCCGTGCCGACATGGCAGTAGCGGCGGATCGTCTCCCCCTCCTGCCGGACGACCAGAGCCGTCTTGCAGTGGGTTTTCAGCCCGACCAACCCGTACACGACATGGCATCCCGCCCGCTCCAGCATGCGGGCCCAGGCGATGTTCGCCTCCTCGTCGAACCGGGCCTTGACCTCGACCAGCACGACGACCTGCTTCCCGGCCTTGGCGGCGGCGACGAGCGCGTCAACGATCGGCGAGTCACCGCTGGTGCGGTACAGGGTCTGCTTGATCGCAAGTACCTCCGGGTCGGCCGCCGCCTGCTCGATGAATCGCTGAACGCTGGTGGAGAAGGAATCGTACGGATGGTGGACTAGGACGTCCCCGTCACCCAGCCGGGAGAAGACACTCCGGGGAGTCTCCCCCTCGACGAACTGCGGGTGGGTGGCGGGGACGAACGGGCGGTCCTTGAGATCCGGGCGGTCGACGGTCTCGTAGATCTGCCACAGGGAGGACAGGTCGAGGAGTCCGGGGACGCGCATGACGTCGTGCGAGTCCATGTCCAGCTCCCGGACCAGGAGGTCGAGGACGTGGTCTGAAATCGAGGCGAC
>JAFGOK010000270.1 GCA_016926535.1 Micromonosporaceae bacterium
CGGCGGTTCCCCCGCCCGTCACGGAGAGTGCGGGATCACACTTGCCGGCTTGCACCATGACCTGGTCTGATCAAGAAGCTCATGCGTAACCCCAGCACGAAGGCAGGTGATCGTGGCGCCCGAGTGCTGTGCCGCTCCCGTGACCACCCCAGTGACCACCCCCGGCAGCGAAACCGCAACCCGCCAACCATCCCGACTTTCTCTCCTGGTCATGCTGGGCGCCCTGTCGACCTTCGGGCCACTGTCGCTGGACATGTACCTGCCGGCGCTGCCACAGCTGACCAGCGATCTGGATGCTTCCCAGACGATGACGCAGTTGACCCTCTCGGCCTGCCTGGCAGGGCTTGCCCTCGGCCAGCTGGTAGCTGGGCCGATCAGCGACGCGATTGGGCGTCGCCGTCCCATGATTGTTGGCGTCGCGGCCTTTGCCCTGCTCTCCCTCGCCTGTGCCATCGCCCCCTCCGCGCCCGTCCTGGTCGGTGTCCGGTTCCTTCAGGGACTGGGCGGCGCTGCCGGCCTGGTGGTTGCGCGGGCCATTGTCCGGGACGTCTTCCCTGGTACTGAAGCAGCGCGGGTCTTCGCGTCGCTGATGCTGGTCAGCGGGCTCGCGCCGATCGCGGCTCCGGTCCTGGGCGGGCAGGTGCTGCGGTGGACGGACTGGCGTGGGGTGTTCCTGACCCTTGCGGCGATCGGCGCCATCCTGGTGGTCGCGGCACTGCGGGTGCCAGAGACCCTTCCGGCCTCCCAGCGGCGCTCCGGCGGCCTCGGCGACACCGGCCGCGTGTTTCGCGTGCTGGTCACCGACCGGGTGTTCATGGGGTACGCCCTGTCGTCCAGCCTCGCCGGGGCTGCGATGTTCACGTATATCTCGGCGTCGTCGTTCGTGTTCCAGACGGGATACGGCGTCAGCTCAGGGATGTTTAGCCTCATCTTCGCGGTCAACTCCGCCGGGATCATGCTGTCCGGGCAGGTCAGTGCGCGTCTCGTCGGTCGGGTTGGCCCGCGGGCGCTATTTGTGGGAGGGCTGGCGGCCACTGCGGCCGGCGCCGTCGGTCTCGTCGTGGCGGTCACCGGCGGTCTTCCGCTGATCGCTGTGCTGGCCGCGCTGTTCGTGGTCATCGCCTGTCAGGGGTTTGTCATGCCGAACGGGACCGCGCTGGCGCTGGCCCCGTACGGGCATGCTGCGGGGTCGGCCTCTGCCCAGTTCGGGGTGCAGTCGTTCCTGGTGGGCGCGCTCGTCAGCCCGCTCGCCGGTCTCGGCGGGGCATCAGCCCTGGTCATGGCAGGGGTCATGGCGACCGTCGCGCTGCTCGGCCTGGTGGTGGGTCTGCTCAGCCGGGCAGCGCCGTCGGCCGCCGGGATGGCCGCAGCAGGGCGATGACCGAAGCCCGAGCGGTCGGATGCCCGGTCAGGGCACGCAGGATTTGCCCGAACAGCATGATTGCGTAATAAGCGCCTGCCGCTGGCGCACCGTGCCGCTTCCGGAACAGCCGGACCTTGTTGACCATCAGCAGGGAGCCCAGGACCGGGTTGACGTCGGAGTCCCCCCCGAGGTGTTCAACGACAGCGGTCGGCTCGTACCATAGCGACCACCCGCGATCGCGTGCCCGTAGCGCGTAGTCGGTCTCCTCACTGAAGTGCAGAAACGACTCGTCCCACATCCCGACTTCCCGGATGACTGCGGCCGACAGCAGCATCGCCGCTCCGGTCGCCCAGGCCGCGACCGCTGGACGTTCATATGCTTCTGGATCGGTGACGAGCTCGCCCAGCGTTCCGATCCGGCCCGCCAGCCGGCCCCCGATGGTGGACTCGGCCAGCGCCCTGCCGATCGTCGGGAGGCGTCGCAGTGACAGCTGGGTCGTGCCGTCTGGATTGACCAGGCGGGGCACCGCGATGCCCCGGCCTGGCTCGCGCAGCGCCTCGGCGAGCGACCGCAGCGATCCCGGGCGAAGGCGGCAGTCCGGGTTCAGGATCAGGACCGCATCGACGGTATCGAGGTCGACGGTATCGAGGTCGACGGCGCCGAGACCCGCGTTGACGCCGGCGGCGTAGCCGGCATTCCGGCCGACGTCGAGGGGATGGATCGGCAGGTGCTGGTGCTCGCTGGCCACAGCGCGCCAGCCGTCGCTGGAGGCGTTGTCCGCCACGACGACCCGAACGAGCCTGACTCCGTCCGAGGCTGCGGTGATTGACCGCAGGCAGTCCCCGAGCACGCCAGCGCTGTTGTAGGTGACGATCACGATCGCGATGCCGGCCTTCGCCTGGCGCTCCATCCGTCTACCCCCTGCGGCCAGTGGCCGCCTCGACTCCAGGTCAGAACCAGGCCTGCCTGGCCGGGGCCGCAACGCACCTGGTTCGAGCCTGTCCCACGTTTCGTGTTCGTCGATCTACCGAACGTTATTCTGCTGTCTCGCGATCGGGGTCAAGCATCAGCCGATCGGCCAGTCTCTCCCCGGGCGTCAGGACCCCGCAGACTGTCCCGCACATGAACCTGCGAGTCTGCGGAGGGCGCGGGCGGTCATGGTCGCTGCTCCGCGTCGTGAGGCTGCGCGTGCCCCGTCGCCCGTTCGGCCAGCTCCGCCTGGAATTCCTCGATCCAGCGCAGCTCCCCGTCAAATATGTACAGTATGGGGTCCAGATTGAGATCGTCGAGGCTCTCCTGGTCGCGA
>JAFGOK010000271.1 GCA_016926535.1 Micromonosporaceae bacterium
AAGGCGCGGCCGGCAGCCGGGGACGCTGACCTCGGCCAGCGGTGGCTGGCCGAGGTCAGCCCACTGATCTGGCATGCCGCGGAGCGTCCGCAGGCGGTCGGAGAGGTCCAGGCCATGCGCCGGCGCATCGTCCAGGCGGTTCCCCGGACGGAGGTCGAGCGGGAGATCAAGCGAGGGCCCGGGGGCCTTCGGGACATCGAGTTCGCCGTGCAGTTGCTGCAACTCGTGCACGGCCGGGCGGACGAGCGGCTGCGGTCGACGTCGACCCTCGGGGCGCTGCGCGCGCTGGCGGAGACGGGTTTCGTGGGGCTGGCGGACGGCGAGGCGCTGATCCGGGCCTACCGGTTCCTGCGCCAGGTCGAGCACCGGCTCCAGCTGCAACGGCTCCGCCGGACTCACACCGTCCCGAACGACCCAGCGGAGCTGCGATGGCTCGCCCACGCTCTGGGGTACAGGGAGACCGCGCGGCAGCCAGCGGCGGAGGCCTTCCAGGCGGACTGGGTTCGCCACGCCGGGGAGGTGCGCCGCCTGCACACCAAGCTGTTCTACCGCCCGCTGCTGGAGGCGGTCGCCCGGGTGCCCGCCGAGGAGTTGCGACTGACTCCCCAGGCTGCGCGGACCCGGCTGGAGGTGCTGGGATACGGCGACCCGGCCGGGGCGCTGCGGCACATCGAAGCTCTGACCGGCGGGGTGTCCCGGACCGCGGCCATCCAGCGGACGCTCCTGCCCGTGCTGCTTGGCGAGTTCGCCGACGCCCCGGAGCCGGATCGGGGGCTGCTGGCCTATCGCCAGGTCTCTGAGAAGCTCGGTAGCACTCCGTGGTACCTCCGCCTGCTGCGGGACTCTGGCCCGGTCGCCCTGCGGCTGGCCAGGTTGCTCAGTATCTCCAGATACGTGACGGACCTGCTGACTCGCGACCCGGAAGCGCTGCGGCTGCTGGCGGACGACGCGGAGTTCACCCCGCGCCCTGCGCGGGTCCTGGCGGAGGGTTTCGCCGCGGCGGCCAGCCGCCATGCCGGTGATCCGACCACCGCAATCGGGGCGGTCCGGGCACTGCGGCGAAGGGAGCTGTTTCGGGTCGCCGCTGCGGATCTCCTCCGGCAGTTGGACATTCTGGCGGTCGGGGATGCCCTGACGGAGCTGACGGATGCGACCCTGGCAGCGGCGCTCGACGCCGCCAGGACCGCGGTCGGAGCGGATCCGGCCCTGCGTTTCTCGATCATCGGAATGGGCCGGCTCGGAGGCTGGGAGACCAGCTACCCCTCAGACGCTGACGTGCTGTTCGTCTATGAGCCGCCCAGCGGGATGGCAGAGGACATGGCCGCAGCGGCGGCCCTGTCGATCGCGGAGGAGATGCGCCGCCTGCTCGGACGCCCCGCCCCAGACCCGCCCCTGGGCATCGATGCGGATCTGCGCCCGGAGGGGCGGCAGGGGCCACTGGTGCGAAGCCTCGCCGCGTACGAGCAGTACTACGCCCGATGGTCTCGGACCTGGGAGGCCCAGGCGCTGCTGCGGGCGCGGTTCTGCTGCGGGGACGCGGAACTCGGCGTGCGGTTCCTCGCGCTGGCCGACCCTGTCCGCTATCCGGCTGGCGGCCTGACCTCAGAGCAGTTGACCGAGATCCGCCGGATCAAGGCGCGGGTGGAGAAGGAGCGGCTGCCGAAGGGGGCTGACCCATCGACTCACACCAAGCTCGGGCGGGGTGGCCTGGCCGACGTAGAGTGGACAGCTCAGGCGCTGCAACTGCATCATGGGGACGCCGTCGCCGGGCTGCGGACCACCAGGACCATCGAGGCTCTGGCAGCCGCAGCCGAGGCCGGGCTGATCAGTGAGGGCGACGCCGAGACGCTGGCCGCGGCCTGGCGGCAGGCATCTCGGGTGCGCAACGCGCTGACGCTGGTGCGGGGCAGGGCATCAGACCAGTTGCCCCGGTCCGGCAGTGATCTGATCGCTGTGGCACGGGTGCTGGGTGGGCCAGTCGGAACGGGATCGGGGGAGTTCCTTGACCAGTATCTGCGCGTCGCGCGACGAGCCCGCAACGCTGCCGATCGGATCCTTCATGAGCTCTGACCCGGGGCGGCCAGGGATGCGGAGCGGGCGTGCGACGGCGTCGGCCCGCGGGACGATCGTGGGCGGAACGGTCGGCTCCCTGCTCGCGATCGCGCTGCTGCTGGCTCCTCCCATGGGCACGGACCTGTCCGCCCAGGTCGCCCACGCCGATTTCTTCCAGCAGTACGGGTTCACGCCGATCGATCTGCGCTGGTACGGCGGTACGACCCAGTACGGGTACAGCTGGATCTCACCGATGATCATGGCGGCGGTCGGGGTGCGCCTCTCCGGCGTGCTGGCGGTCGTTGTGGCGTCGATCGCGTTCGGTGCCCTGCTGGCCAGGACCGGCGCGAGAAGGGTCGCCCTCGGCGCGGCGATCGGCGCGGCGACCTTTGCCGGCAACCTGGTCTCCGGGCGGGTGACCTACGCCATCGGCGTCGCCTTCGCCCTGCTCGCCCTGCTCGCTCTGACCCGGCGACTGACCCGGGCCTGGCTGGCGGCAGGGGGCCTGCTCGCGTTCCTGGCCAGCGCCGCGAGCCCGCCGGCAGGGGCATTCCTCGGCCTTGCCGGCATGGCGCTTGCCTCGACCGCGCTCGTCCCGGTCGGCCCGGTCACCACTGCGGACCGGCGCTCTGCGAGGCGGCGACTGGCCGTCAGCATCGTGGTCGCAGTCGGTGCTGGCATCCCTCTCGGCGCGACCGCCCTGCTGGCCAGCGACGGCGGGGTGATGAATTTTGGCTGGAGGGACGCCAGCCATGCCATTGTCGCCTCGCTGGTCGTCGCACTGCTGGTTCGGGTCCCGGCGGTGCGGATCGGGGCGTTGCTCTCCGCCGCCATGGTTGGTGCTGCCTACCTCGTGCCTTCCCCGGTCGGGCTCAACTCCACCCGGCTCGCAGGGATGTTCGCCTTGCCGCTGGTAGCGGCATTTGCCGAGATGCCGGGTATCAGCTCCCAGCTGGCGGGATGGCGGGCCACCTTCCGCCTGACGGGGTGGCGGGCCGCCTTCCGGGCGGTGTGGATTGGGTCAGTGCTGGCGGCCCTGGCGGTGTGGCAGCCGCCGGTCCTGTTCGGCGATCTCATGGACGCGGGGAATCCGACGGCCGAGCGTGCCTATTTCACCCCGCTGGTCGAGGAGATCTCCCGGCGTACCCCGACCGGCCGGGTCGAGATCCCGCCGACCCGGGACTACTGGGAGGCCGCCTATGTCGCTGATGCGATTCCCCTGGCCAGGGGCTGGCTGCGGCAGATCGATCTCGCCCGGAACGAGCTGTTCTTCGGGGGGACGATCGGCGCGGAGGAGTACCGCGCCTGGCTGCTGGACAACGGGGTCGCCTATGTCGCCCTCCCGGACGCGAAATTGTCCTGGATCGGGTGGACCGAGGCCGCTCTGATCGAGTCACGCCCGCCGTACCTCCGGGAGGTGTGGCGGGCGGACCACTGGACGCTGTTCGAGGTCGCCGGCTCCCCATCGATCGTGGAGGGCGCGACCCTGATCGAGGCGACCGGGGATGCTGTGGTGTTCGAGGCGGCATCCCCGGGCGACGTGCTGGTCCGGGTGACGATGTCGCGATGGCTGCGGGTGCGCGGACCCGCGGAGGCGGCTGTCCGCGAGCACGGCGGATGGACCGCCGTCTCGGTTGCCGCCGCCGGCAGGTACATCCTCAGCAGCGGAACTGCCCAATGAGCTGCTGAAGCTCGCTGCTGACCGTCGAGAGGTCGACGCTGGCCTTGTGGGATTCGCTGACGCTGCCGGTGGTCGCCAGGGCAGAGTCGGAGACCTCCCGCATGTCGCTGGCGATCGAGGAGCTGCCCTGCGAAGCCTCCAGCAGGCTGCGGCCGATCTCTCCAGCGGAGGCGTTCTGCTCCTCCACCGCCGCGGCGATCGTTGCCTGGTACTGCGCGATTTGATCGATGATGGTGACGATTTTTCCAATTGCCTCGACGGCGCTTGCCGTGTCGGCCTGGATGGCGCCGATCTGAGCGACGATCCCGGTCGTCGCCTTGGCCGTCTCCTGGGCGAGGTCCTTGACCTCCCCGGCGACGACCGCGAATCCCTTGCCCGTTGCTCCGGCCCGGGCCGCCTCGATCGTCGCGTTGAGGGCGAGGAGGTTGGTCTGCTCCGTGATCGAGGTGATGACCCGGACGACGGTGTCGATCTCGGCGGAGGACGTGGACAGCCGGCGGATCGTGTCGTTGGTCGTGCGCGCCATGGCGACGGCCTCGCTGGCGACCGAGGCGGCCTGTGAGGAGTTGCTGCCGATCTCGGCGATCGACGCCCGCATCTCCTCGGTCGCGCTGGCGACCGTCTGGACGTTCTCTGAGACCTCCTGCGCGGTGTGGTTCACCGAGGACGAACGCTCTGAGGTCTGGTTCGCCCGCTCCTCGATGTCCTTGTTGATCGTGGAGGTCTGGCCGGTGACCCAGGCGACCCGCTCCGCGCTGACGCCGACCGCCTTGATGGTTGCTCGCGTTCTGGCGATGGCCTGGTCCAGGGCCCTCGACATCTGCCCGATCTCGTCGTTGTGGGTTGCCTCCGTCGTTGCGGTGAGATCGCCGGCTGCGACGGATCCGATGACCGTGGAGACCCGCTGGAGCGGTTCGAGGATCCGCCGGGCGATGAGCATGGTGAAGGCGAGCGAGCCTGCGGTCGAGACGATGACCACGCCGACGATCCACCAGATGCCGGAGCTCCGGTGGTCGTCTGCGGTCGCGGCATCGGTCTTCGCCAGCGCACTGTGGTTAGCGACAACCTGGTCGATCCCGTCGGCGGCCTTCGAGATCAGGGGCTGCGCCAGCTCGTTGTGCAGCTTGCTGAACTCCGCGGAATCGCCCTTGAGCGCCACCGGCAGGAGTTGGCTGTCCCGGATCTGGAGGTACTTTGCCCAGTTCTCCTCGTACTGCTGCATCCCGGCCGAGTCGGCGAGCGGGCTGGTCCGCTTGAACCCGGCGGTCGCCTCGGAGAGCTCCTGGTCGGTTTCCCTGAGGCCGGTCAGGCGCTCCTGTCGCTCTGCCGCGGTCGGGGCGACCGCGACCCGGTGCAGGTCGAGCCGGGACTTGAGCTCTGAGGCGTGGACCTCATCCAGGTAGGCCAGGGGCACGACATGGTGCTCTTCCAGGACGGTGCTCTGATCGGAGATCTCTGTCATCCAGTAGGCGCCGATAACCCCGACCAGGATGATCATTCCCGCAGAAGCGGCGGCCAGTAGCGCCATTTTAGTGACAA
>JAFGOK010000272.1 GCA_016926535.1 Micromonosporaceae bacterium
GACGAGGCGGTCGGTGGCCAGAGACCGCCGCAGGAACGCCTCGGCATCCTTCGGCGAGCGGCCCCACCCGGAGACCAGAATGTCGGAGACGAGGTAACCGGCAAGGGTCCGCCCGGGGATGGTCAGCGTGCGGGCGAAGCGCCGCAGCGGCACCAGCATCGGGGTGGCCCGTCCCGCTTGTGGCCTGGTCCGGGCTCTCCCCCCAGAGGCCGGGCCATGCCCGGCTGGCCTGGTCCTGGCGGCGGCGCCGCTGCGACCGAGCGGCCCGGACAGCCCGCGCCGCCCCGGCGGCCCGGACACCTGCCCCGGGGCGGTCAGGCGGGACGCCCCGACCCCATAGGCTCGCAGCAGGGTCGACTTGCCTGACCCCGGATCTCCCTCGATCACGATGTTGCCGAAAAAGCGGTCACCAAGCACCGCGCCAGCGTCGATCCGCTCGTCGGCCTCCTCTCCCCGGAAGGCCAGCGAGACGTAGGTGTTGCGCAGGTCGAGATCCTCGATCTCGCGCAGGTAGGGATTGTCGTACCGCCCCCAGGTTCTGGCGAACCAGGCGCTGTAGGAGCGGTCTGCCAGGTGCGACCAGAACGTGACCGACCGCGTGATCCGGTGGAACCCGAGCTGCCGCAGGCCAGCCAGCATCCCGCCGAGAATGGCGAGGGCCGCAAGGAGCACCTCGGCCTCGTCCAGCGACAACCCGACGCTTTGCAGCCATTCCTGCATGGACCGTCCCCGTTTCCTCGCGTCACGCAGCCCAGGCCGGGCAATGACGACAGATGCCCATACGTAGCTTGGAGACTACGTATGGGCATCATGTCGAACGAATCGGTGCCGGGACAACCCCCCTGCCGGTCGGCTGGCCCGCTCCGAACGCCGGCCAAACTACTCAGATCAGGCCATGTGCAATCATCGTGTCGGCGACCTTGCGGAACCCGGCGATGTTCGCCCCGACGACGTAGTTGCCCGGCGCGCCGTACTCCTCCGCAGTGGTCAGGCAGGTGTTGTGAATGTTCACCATGATCTGCTTGAGCCGCTGCTCCGAGTAGTCAAAGGTCCACGAGTCACGGGCGGCGTTCTGCTGCATCTCCAGCGCGCTGGTGGCCACCCCGCCAGCGTTGGCGGCCTTGCCCGGCGCGTAGCAGATGCCAGCGCTCTGGAAGGCCTCGATGGCCTCTGGGTTGCTCGGCATGTTCGCGCCCTCGGTCACCAGGAGACAGCCATTGGCGACCATCTTGGCGGCCTGCTCGCCATTGATCTCGTTCTGGGTCGCGCACGGGGCCGCGATCTGGCAGGGCACCTCACCCCACACGTTCCGCCCGGCGACGAACGTCGCGCCAGGGTGGGCCGTGACGTACTCGCTGATGCGCTTGCGCTCGACCTCCTTGAGCCGCTTGACCGTCTCCAGGTTGATGCCGTTCTCGTCCACGATGTACCCGGAGGAGTCGGAGCAGGCGATCACCTTGCCGCCCAGCTGATGGATCTTCTGGATCGCGTAAATCGCAACGTTGCCGGAACCAGAGACCACGGCCCGCTTGCCTTCGAGGGTGTCCCCCTTGGCCTTGAGCATCTCGTCGGCGAAGAAAACGCAGCCGTAGCCGGTCGCCTCGGTACGCACCAGGGCGCCGCCGTAGGTGAGGCCCTTGCCGGTGAGCACCCCGGCCTCGTAGCGGTTGGCAAGGCGCTTGTACTGGCCGAACAGGTAGCCGATCTCACGGCCGCCCACGCCGATGTCCCCGGCGGGAACGTCGGTCTGCTCCCCGATGTGGCGGAACAGCTCGGTCATGAAGCTCTGGCAGAAGCGCATGACCTCCCGGTCGGACTTGCCCTTGGGGTCGAAGTCCGAGCCGCCCTTGCCGCCACCGATCGCCTGGCCGGTCAGCGAGTTCTTGAAAATCTGCTCGAACCCGAGGAACTTGATGATGCCGAGGTTGACCGACGGGTGGAACCGCAGGCCGCCCTTGTACGGGCCGATGGCGCTGTTGAACTCGACCCGGAAGCCCCGGTTGACCTGGATCTCACCCCGGTCGTCCTCCCACGGAACGCGGAAGATGATCTGACGCTCCGGCTCGCAGACCCGTTCCAGGATCTTCAGATCGAGGTACTCCGGATGTTTGACCAGCGCCGGCGCGATCGAATCGACGACCTCGTGCACCGCCTGGTGAAACTCGCTCTCGCCAGCGTTCCGCCGGGCAATGGTCGACAGGATCGCATCGACCCTCTTCTGAACTCCCACAGAATCCTCCAACACAGCACCGAGCAGACAGCAGCCAGGGACACGCGGGGGTGGAATAGCCAACCGCTCCCGAGCGCCGCCCACGACGCTGTGGAGCATCTGGCCTCTGAAGACACTGCCCATCACGACGCGCACCATCAAATGCCCACATATCAGGCATATCAGACGTGTTTCCCGCGAATCGGGGACAAGTGTCGACCCAAATTACCCCGGGATCGCTCGTCAGCCAAGTCTCACGGAGCGCGAACGCCCTGATCCACCCAAGATCAGGCCAGAGTCAGCCCGAGGTCAGGGCCTCCTCGATCCCGGTCTCGTGCCGCCCGAGGTACTTCGGATCCGGCTTGACAATGATCTCCCCGACAGCCTTGACACAGGCGAGCCGGTCCCGCCAGGCCAGCCGCCGCAGGGTCTCCTCGCTCAGCACCCCGGACGAGGCCCGCACCCCGATGGCATCCATACCGACGCTGCGGCACAGCGCGACGGCCCGAGACAGGTGGTAGTCCTGGGTCACCAGGATGGCCTCAGTCACCCCGAAGATCCGCACAGCGCGAACGCAGGAACTGTAGGTGTCGAACCCGGCGTAGTCCCCGACGACCTTGACTTCGGGGACCCCTCGCTCGATCAGCCAGGTCCGCATCGGGTCGACCTCGTTGTACTGCACCTGACCATTGTCCCCGGTCACCAGGATCGCCCGGATCTTGCCTTGGGCGTACAGCCGCTGCGCCTCGGCGAGGCGGCTGCGCAGCACGGGTGACGGGGTCCCGTCCGAGTAGACCTGGGAGCCGAAGACGATGGCCACCGGCCGGGCCGGTGCCTCATCCGGCCAGTACAGATAAGGGCCGGAGGCGTGCCGCACCCAGAGTAGCGATCCGGAGAACACCACTCCGACCCCGAACACCGCGATGCCCAGCACGATCAGCAGCCGTCTGGGACGCAGCCAGCGTCTCAATCGTTGGACCATGGCCATAGTGTTGCCTGCCAAGGCAAACCACGGCCTAGTCGCCCCCGCCGCCCCCGCCGTCGCCGCCCCCGCAGTCGCCCCCGCCGCTGTCCCAGCCTCCGCTGTCGCAGCTGTCACCACCGTTGTCCGACCCGTCGTCGTCCCAGTCGACGCCATCATGGTGGTGTGTTCCGTGTCCGGACCCGGGACCTCTCCTTCGGGCATTCCGCCGGGAAGCGTGCGGTTTGGGCCGCAGGGCGTACAGCGCGATCACACCGGCAATGACGATCGCGATCCAGATCTCCATGTCGTCCTCCACTGCGCGACTGGTCGGGCACCAGTGCGACTCCCGTGAATGATCGCAGCGCCCCGCAAGGAGGATCTCGGACTCAGCCGGGAGCAAAGCCTCCGGCTGGCAGTGTGACCTTCGGCGCAGCCACGTCCCTACTTCGGCGTGAAATGCGACGATCGGCCCAGAGGCCCCCGAAGGGCGGCCACTCCACCAACCCGGGGACCCCGCACGGGCCACGAGGATCTGAGGAGCTCGTCATGTCAGGAAACGAACGATCGGCCCACCAGCCCGACGAAGCGAATGGGCAGGCCGGCGAGGTCGCAACCCCCATCTACGGCGGAGCACCCTCCAGAAGGGTACGAACCCGCGATCTGCTCGCCGCGAAGAAACGCGGCGAACGCTGGGCCATGCTGACCAGCTATGACCAGTACACCGCCGCCATCTTCGACGCCGCCGGGATCCCGGTCCTGCTCATCGGGGACTCCGCGGCCAACAACGTGTTCGGGTACGACTCGACGCTGCCGGTGACGGTCGAGGATCTACTTCCGCTGGTCCGGGCCGTCGTACGGGCGACAAAACAGGCCATGGTCATCGCCGATCTGCCGTTCGGGTCGTACGAGGAGGGCCCGAAGCAGGCCCTGCGCACAGCGGTGCGGTTCATGAAAGAGGGGGGCTGCCACGCCGTCAAGCTGGAAGGCGGCCGGCGCTGCGCCCGGCAGATCGAGGCGATCACCACCGCCGGCATCCCCGTCATGGCGCACGTCGGCTTCACCCCGCAGTGGGAGCACGCCTTCGGCGGCTACCTGGTGCAGGGCCGGGGGGAGGCCGCGGCCGAGGTGATCGAGGACGCCCGCGCCGTCGCCGCGGCCGGAGCCTTCTCCGTGGTACTGGAGATGGTGACCGGTCAGGTCTCCAAGGAGATCACCAGCGAGCTGGCCATCCCGACCGTCGGCATCGGTGCTGGACCGGACACCGACGCCCAGGTGCTCGTCTGGCAGGACATGGCCGGGCTGCGCACTGGCAGGGTGCCCCGGTTCGTCAAGCGGTACGCGAACCTCGCC
>JAFGOK010000273.1 GCA_016926535.1 Micromonosporaceae bacterium
AACCCGGAACGGGACCGCTACGAGATCCACGGGGTCATGGGCCCGGATGAGTTCCACGAGAAGTACCCGGACTCTTCGAAGCCAGGGCTGCGGAACAGCGCCTACACCAACGTCATGGTCGCCTGGCTGTGCGGGGTGTGCCGGGAGGTCCTGTCCCTGCTGCCGGCGACGCGGGCGGAGGCCGTGCGGGAGAAGCTCGGGGTCACCGATGCCGAGCTGAGCACCTGGGACGACATGAGCCGCCGCATGTTCGTCCCCTTCCACGCCGACGGCATTATCAGCCAGTTCGAGGGCTTTGGAGACCTGCTGGAACTCGACTGGGACGCCTACCGGGAAAAGTACGGCAACATCCAGCGACTCGACCGGATCCTGCGGGCGGAGGGCGACAGCCCTGACCGCTACCAGCTGTCGAAGCAGGCCGACGCGGTGATGCTGTTCTTCCTGTTCTCCGACGAGGAGTTGCGGCAACTGTTCGGGCGGCTGGGGTACGACTACGGCCCTGAAGCGGCCCGCAGGAACATCGCCTACTACGACCGGCGGACCTCGCACGGCTCGACGCTGAGTTTCGTCACCCACGCCGGAGTGCTGGCGTCGCTGGAGCCTGCGGCGTCGTGGCAGCGGTTCCTCGTCGCGCTGGAAAGCGACATCGGCGACATCCAGGGAGGAACGACGAAGGAGGGGATCCATCTGGGCGTCATGTCCGGAACGCTGGATCTCATCCAGCGCAGCTATGCCGGTATCTCCATCCGGGACGACGTGCTGCGGTTCGACCCGATACTGATCGGTACACTTGATCGGTTGTCGTTTCCGATGCGGTTCCGGCGGACCCCCATCTGGGTGGCGCTCGCCGACGGCCTCCTCACGGTGGCCGTGCACCGGGAGGGCGGGAGCCCCCCGATCCTGGTTGCGGTGGGGGACGAGGTGCAGGAGCTCCGGGTTGGTGACCGGCACACGTTCCGGCTCCGGCCAGGGCCAACCACCTCGCGCCAGGGCGAGACCGGAGACGCCAACCGGGCAGAGTCAGCAGGAGGAGGGGTCGTGCGGTCGCGGTTCGAGGCAGTGATCTTCGACGTTGACGGGGTGCTCGTCGACTCGCCTCATGAGAAGGCGTGGCGCGAGTCGCTGTGCGA
Source organism: Micromonosporaceae bacterium (assembly GCA_016926535.1). Taxonomy (GTDB): domain Bacteria; phylum Actinomycetota; class Actinomycetes; order Mycobacteriales; family Micromonosporaceae; genus JABDRL01. Next base: position 1,131 of record JAFGOK010000273.1, read on the forward strand.
GCTCATGGAAGGCGAGTGGAACGATATCCAGGACCAGACGACCTGGTCGTCCGAGGCGTTCACCGCGCTGGTCTATCAGGAGGAGCTGTCGGGCAAGCCCCGCATGAGCGGTGCTCGCGCCGCCCTGAAGTACTTCGGCGTGCCCGACTGCGACGAGCGCGCAGAGCGGTATGCCGCGCACAAGCAGGAGATGGTGGTGCGGCTGATCGAGGCGGGCGACTTTACCGCCTACCCAGACGCCCTGCGGCTGATCCTCGCGGTCAAGGACGCCGGGATGCGGGTGGCGGCGGCCTCGTCCTCCAAGAACGCCGGGCTTTTCCTGAGCAAGATCAGGCTCGACCGGTTTGCCAGGGAGTACGGCATCGAGTCGTCCTCGGTCCGGCCTGGTCTGACGCTGCTGGACTTCTTCGACGTCAACGTCTCCGGCCGGGATTTCGCCCATGGCAAGCCTCACCCGGAGATGTTCCTGACGGCGGCCAGCGAGCTCGGGGTCGCGCCGGAGGCTGCGATCGTCATCGAGGACGCTCCCGCCGGGGTCCAGGCGGCCAGAGCCGGCGGGATGCCCTCGATCGGCATCCAGCGGGTCGATGATGCGGATCTGGGCGCGGCTGGGGCCACCCTGGTTGTCACCACCCTGGACAGCGTGGACCTCGCCGCGCTGTCCGAGGGGCGGTTGGTGACGAAGGGATAACCCTCGGACGCTCAGCCGTCGAACTCGGCGCAGAAGGGGACGCCGGGGATCGCCTCTTCATCGCCGCCGACGGAGACAGCCGTCGCGGGCAGCCAGCCCCATCCCTGGGTGCTGCCGTAGGCCACGTCGGCCTGGGTGTATAGCCAGTAGTGGTTGCTGTAGCCGCCGTACGGCGGATTGTCGCTGCCGCGGTACTGGCAGGCCATCCAGTTGTTGCCGGCGTAGAGATAGCCGACGCGCAGGGCGCCCTCACCCTCCTGCCACGGGTTGCTCAGCACGTAGGCGCCGGTCCAGGTGGGGCAGGTCGACGTGGCGTAGGTCCGGCCGCGGTAGTCGGTCACGGTCGGCCCCGACCAGCAGCTACTGGCCGCGTGCGCGGTGCCGGGGATGGCGACGGCGAGTCCTGTGGCGGCGATCGTGCTCGCCAGGGCTGCGAGCAGCCGGGCTCGGGTGCTGCGGCGGGCGGTTCGGGGTGTGACCATGTCGGGCTCCCAACATTCAGCGCGGATCGGTACTGACTGGTGGGCTCCGAGCGTAGGAACTCGGGCTGCCGGTGGGATCCTCTAACCTTTCAGGTTCCGCGCATACGGCAGGCCTGCCATCGTCATCGCAGATCTCGTAGTCAGAGTGGACGGAACGGGGGAGGCCATGGGTTACGCTCGCCGAAATTTCCTTGGAAGGCTGCTCGTCACGTTCGTCGCAGGGGCGGCGATCTGTGTTCCGGGCGTCGCGCGCGCCGCGACCGTGCGGACCGCGACGCTTCCAGCAGGGGTGACAGCCGGTATCGCCGTCTATGATCGCCAGACTGGTACCTTCACCGAGCAGCAGAACGCCACGATGCAGTTCCGTGCGGCCTCGGTGGTCAAGCTCCTCATCGCCCTGGACTACCTGTGGGAGCTGGGACCGTCCTACGCTGTGTCCACTGCGGACCGGGCCCGGCTGGACGCCATGTTGCGCAGCAGCGATGACGCTGTCGCCTCGGACCTGTGGACCGAGGGCGGCAACGGGGCGATCGTCAATCGCATGATCACGCGCCTCGGACTCCAGAACACGGCGCCCCCGCCGAGCACGTTGCCAGGGTACTGGGGGTACACCGCGATGACCCCTGCTGACACAGTTCGCGTATACCGCTACATTCTGGACTCAGCACCGGCGGTTGTCCGTGATTTGATCATGGGCAATCTGCGGCAGAGCACCAGATGCGCCGTGGACGGCTTCGACCAGTGGTTCGGAATCCCCAGTGCCTTCAACCGGCCGTGGGCCGTCAAGCAGGGGTGGTCGGGCTTCGGAGCGCAGGGCACCTGCACAGCGAACGCTGCCGCGCAGGCGTCTGGCACGCAGCCCGCTGCCGCGCAGGCGTCTGGCACGCAGCCCGCTGCCGCGCAGGCGTCTGGCACGCA
>JAFGOK010000274.1 GCA_016926535.1 Micromonosporaceae bacterium
GCCATCGACCTGGCAACGGCGCTGGACGCGGTCGGGACCCTGGCCGTCGAGCTGAGCGACACCACCGCTGGACTCCTGGTCAAGGCCCTGGTGCCGAGGCCCCATCCGGCCGCGGACTGGACCATCGACGCCGCCCGGACCTCGCAGTACGAGCAGCACCTGCGGGCTGTTCTCGACTACCCGCTTGGCCCCACCGAGGCGACGGCACCAGCGGCTGCCACGATGGTCGTCGCCGAACCGTCAGCTGGCGGCCCGTCGTTCGACGAGCGGCTGCACCACGTGTTCGCCTCCGATCCCGGGGTACGGGTGCACCTGCACGGGGCCCGGTCCCGTGACGACGCGGTGATCGGCCACGTTACCGTCGTGGGCGAGGACTTCGGGGAAGTCCGGAACCGCGCCGCGAGGGCGGCGCACTGGCTGCGGGAGGGGCGGAATGGCTGAGGCGATCGGCGGGGTGCGGAGCGACGAGGTGCGGAGCGACGGGCCACGGGTCGGTGTTGTCATGGGGAGCGATTCGGACTGGCCGGTCATGAAGGCGGCGGCGGAGGCGCTCAAGGAGTTCGATATCTCCTGCGAGGTTCGGGTCCTGTCCGCACACCGAACCCCGGATGCCGCGCTGGAGTATTCGCGCACCGCTGCGGCTCGGGGCCTTCAGGTGATCATTGCGGGAGCGGGAGGCGCGGCGCACCTGGCTGGGGTCCTCGCGGCGGTGACGCCGCTGCCTGTGGTCGGAGTGCCCATCGCACTCAAGACCCTCGATGGCATGGACTCGCTGCTGTCCATGGTCCAGATGCCAGCGGGCGTGCCGGTCGCGACCGTCTCGATTGGCGGGGCGCGGAACGCAGGCCTGCTCGCGGTGAGGATCATGGCCGCTTCCGATTCCGCTCTGCGGCAACAGGTGCTGTCCTTCCAGCGTGATCTCGCACAGGCGGTCTCAACGAAGGACGCGGTCCTCCAGGCAACTCTCTCGTAGCGCTCGCTAGCGCATCCGGTTGAGTGCCCCTTTGATCCTCCGGACGTTCTGCCGGCGTTTCTCGAAGGTCGCGCCGAGGACGACCAGGAGGATGCCAGCGGCTGTGAACAGCGCGAGCAGTACCGGCCATGGCAGGTACCTGCCCAGCAGGATCAGCTCGTGGACGGTTGCGACAGCTGTGACGATCGCTCCGATCACGACTGGTGCCTTCTGCCGGAACCATGATCCGATAGCGACGGTGAGCACGGCCGCGACGATGAGGAGCACTCTCCGTACAGCCCAGGCATCGGTGGTGAGGACGATGAACAGGGTCGGGGCGAATCCTGCGACCAGGGCCGGGCCGTAGGCCGTCGCGCTCCCGGTGTCCGGCCTGCGACGAAGATCGACGAGGCCGACAACGAGGGCCAGCAGGGCGAAGGGCAAGGTGTATGCCTCGGCAACCACCGTGTCGGCGTTGACGAGCAGCAGCCACACGGCGATGAGCTCCGAGGCCGCGGCACTGATCACGAGGAAGGTCCGCGGCGAAGGCTTGCGCTGCGGGCGAGCCGCTGCCAGGCCGAGAATGGCACCGAGGGCGAAGCAGATGGCGGCGGTATCCGGGATCGACCTCAGCGTCAGCAGGACGGCGCCGATGGCTCCGATGTACGCGATGGACTCGATCATCGCGATTTCGCGGTCGAGTGACTCGGTCTCCCAGAACCTGGACAGCAGGCCGGCAAAGCCGAGGAGCAGACCTGAGACCATGAGCACCGGATAGGCGCAGCGGGCAGCGCTCAGCTCCATCGCCAGCCCAGTGGTGAGCGCCAGCAGGATCGCGGAGCCGGCAGCCACCTGCCAGCCCGTCATCCGGGCCACCGGGGTCTTTCCCCGGAACGCCCCGACAAAGCCGACGACGACCAGGATGGCCAGTGCGGTGAGCGTCTGCCCCCGGGTCGCGAGGCTGCCGGAGGCGCCGGCACCAGCCGCGAGGATGGCGATGACGACCGCCAGTTGCCGGCCTGCCCGCAGGGGCGGCGTCTCGGCCGTCTCGGAGCCGGGGGGCGGGGTCAGCGCGACCCCGAGGCCGGCGATCGTCGCGACGAGCAGTGCGGCCATAGGCTGCACCGGGTAGGGGGTGCGGAAGGCCGCCGGTGCGATCAGGAGGGTCAGAGCGACGCCAGGGATGATCACGGAGACGGCGCGGTTGGCGATAACGTTGCGGTCCCCACCCAGCCCGATGGCCACCAGAGCGCCGGCCAGCATCAGGATGAACGCGGCGAGCACGTGCGTTCCGCTGGCAGCCCAGCCGCTGAACCAGCCCAGGGACGCCTCGGGATCGGGGAAGGGGCCCCACGCCCGGGTGATCCAGCGGTACGGGCCGAGCAGGGCGGCAACGACCGCCGGTGTGATCATGACGATGGCGATGGCCGCGGGGACTCCCGCTGTCGCCACGACCCCGTGACCGAATCCTTCAGATTGGCCGGAGCGGGCCAGGGCGTTCTCACGTTGCCCCCAGCCGGTGGTGGCGGCCACGTGCTCGGCGATCCGGATCAGCTCTGCCATCACGCCGAGCAGAGCGGCCCCGGCGGCGAACACGGTGATCGTCCGCAGACCGGAAGGGATGGACAGCAGGACCGCCAGTATGCCCCCGACAGCGACCCCGCCGCTGACGAACGGCAGGTAGGCGCGGTGCCGCTGGCAGACCAGCCCGGAGAAGGCCAGTCCGGCCGCAACCGCTGCGAGGGCGGACGTCGCGGCGGCGGTCGAGGACTGTCCACCGGCCGCGACCATGGCAGCGACCGCCGCCGGCACCAGGACCAGGGCCGCGGCCAGCCCGATGCCGCCGACCACGGCGAGATGGGCGGCGTCCCGATCCGGATCCTCGATGGGCGGCTCGGCGCCGAGTAGCCCGCCGTCGAGCAATCCGCCGGGCTTCTCCCACCCGGGCGCCTCAGCGCGTGCGGCGCGGCGCCGGCCGAGGAAGGCGGCGACCGTGGCGAGGGTGGCTCCGGTCAGCGCGAAGGCCAGCAGCGTACTGGCTGTGGTCTCCGGCCGCGCGAGGCTGATGGTAACGGTCGCGAAGCAGAGCCCCCCGGCAACCGCCAGCCGGACGTACCCGGAGCGGGCGGTGCCGGCGAGCGCGGCGGCGAGGGCGAGCCCCGTCACCATGATCCATCCGATGACCAGGGGGGAGGGCCAGGACAGGCCAAACCCGACCGGTGCGCTGGTCGCGGCGAGGGCCAGTGCCAGCCCTGTGGCGGCGTCGTTGTACCGCCGGGGCAGCGCGACCGCGGCAGCCGCAGCCAGCAGGAGCAGGGTCAGCGGCACCTGAGCTCCGTAGCCGAGGTGCTCTCCCGCGGTCTTCAGCCAGACCGATCCGGTGTCCGCCTTCCAGAAGGGGCTGGACGCCCTCAGCACGCCGATCGTTCCGGCGACGGCGAAGACCGAGGCGTACAGGGCGACCGCCACCCCGACCAGCGACCCCCCGGCGACGGGACCCCTGCGCCATTCCTCGGGCAGGATCTGGATCGCGACCGCGATCACCAGCACGAGGACCGCGATGCTCAGCATCGCGACCCCCGGAACCAGCAGCGCGGTCGCTCGGAACACCGCACTGATCGTCGCGACCGTCAGTGCCGCTGTCGCGGCGTCAGCCCCGCTGAAGTCGGCGTGGAACGTCTGGCGAGCGTCGATCGAGGGAGAGAGCCAGAGCAGTGCTGTCCCGACCGCCATGAGGAAGCCGACCAGCGTGTCGAGCGGGCCGGCTCCGGGGAGCAGGCAGGTTGCCACGATCAGGGCGATGGTCGCGAGGGTGGTGCCGATCAGTAGCGGTCTGCTCTGCTCCCTGCGGGACAGTTGGGCTAGGGCGGTCGCCCCGATCGAGATCCCCAGCGCGAGTGACGTCGCGACCAGGATGATTGCGGTGCGATCTGCCGAGGGAGCCGACAGGAGCGTCGCCGTCCCGGCCGCGACAGCGCCGGGGAACGCCAGCAAAGCTCCGCCACCAGCGGTGTCTGTGACCCGCGTGACCACTCGCTCGGAGCGAGGATCGTCCCGGATGGAACGAGGCGTGCACGCGACCGCCGTTCCGGCGATCGTGATCGCCGTCAGGGTGAGGGCTGTCGCGGCCGGCCTGGTCATCCCGACCGCGACAGCATACGTGGCGAGGATGATTGCGCTGGTCAGGCAGACCGAGGCGGTCCGGGGCCGGGCGACGTTGAGCCCGACCGCGATGATTGCCACGGCTGCTGCGACCGCGATGGCCGGGGTGACGATCCAGGTCAGCCCCAGCGCGGCGGGAGCGCACAGCATGGTGATCGTTGCACCGATGACGACGCCGTCTGGTCGGGCGGATCCGGGCAGCATGATCGCTACGGCGGCGGTCAGCAGGAGCCCTGCCGCCACGAGCTGCCAGGATCCGGAGCCGGCGGAGGCCGCGACCCGGTCGGAGTACCGGGAGAGGTCAGCGCTCCACAGGGGTGTCGCGGCGCGCAGCGGGGCGGTGATCGCCGGGACGGCCGCGAGGAGCAGCAGGACCGCGGTCCCCGCGGCTGTCACCGCGCCGGCGAGCATCGGTCCGCGCCGGGCGTACCCGGGAAGCAGGGGGATGCCCAGGGCGACCAGGGCGATTCCGCCGGCAGCGAGGAGGAGGGTGTGCCCAGGCCACGCGACCATGCCGATCTTGGCGGCGGACACCACGATCGCGACAGTCGCGATGCCGCCCATGAGGTCGGGCACGCCGCCCCGCCGCCAGATGATGCCACCGGCGACTCCGAGCATCGCGATCATGACGAGGATCAGCGAACCCTGGAGCGCCGGTCCGAATCCTGTCGCGGGGATCAGCGCGAATGCCGCGCACACCATCCCGGCGGCGTAGGCGAGTGCGAAGAGGACCCAGGCGAAATCCATGAGCACCAGGTCGGTCGCTGGCACGGTGGCGGCGCCAGGCTCGGCACCGGCACCGGCACCACGCTCGGTATCGGTACCGGCCCGGCCATCTGGCCTGCTCCGTGGCGCTGGCGGCGTGTCCTGACCAGAGGTCCGGGGGGCAGGCAGGCGGACCAGGCCGACGCTGAAACCAAGGTCGATGGCGGCGACGCCAGCCAGGACGAGTGCGAGCCCGGATGGTCCGTTGACGACGGGGTACGCGATGAGCGGGATCACCGGCTGGAGCGCGAGCAGGGTCGCGAACCTGGGAGCGACGAGATGGCTGGTCGCGTGATAGCCGATCGATATGGCGGCTGTACAGAGGCAGACCACGCCGAAGTACGTCGTCGTCTCGACCGCCGGCGCCCCGAACAGGCGCAGGCTCCATGCGACGTAGCCGTCAAGCAGTACCAGCAGGAGGGCGACAGCCGCGACGGTCTCCGCGGTCGCCGTGAGACCCCGCCGGGCGAGCACGATCGGCAGGGCCAGCGCAGCCACGGTGATCAGGGCGAGCAGGGTGATCCCGGCGTCGGAGCTGATGCTGGCGAAGGCGATGACCGTGAGGACGATCGAGGCCCCGGCCAGGAGGAGACCACCCAGGGACAGCAGGACCATCTGCATGGTCCACGGGCTGGTCTCGGCGCTGTCGGTCCGAAGATCGGCCTCCATGGGCCGCCCTCTTCCGGGGCTTGGCGGCCACTGCCGGGGGCGCGGGCCGACGGGCCGCCTGCGGGGGGCAGGCCGGGTGGCCCGCCCGGGTGGCCGGTGGCCACCCATCCCGTGCGCGTACAGCGGGATGGGTGTGGGCGACTGCTGGATGCGGCTTGCTGGCGGTGCCGTGCTCATGGCAGCGGGGGCAGGGGCCGCTGCTGGACGTGCCGCCGGGGCCGCCTGGCCGGAGGCCTCCTGATCGGTGGCCCAGTGGCTCGCCGCCGCAGTTGGCGCCTGGGGGGCTGCGTCCACGGGTGGCGCCTGGGGGGCTGCGTCCACGGGTGGCGCCTGGGGGGCTGCGTCCAC
>JAFGOK010000035.1 GCA_016926535.1 Micromonosporaceae bacterium
CCCGTGTACCCGCTCCTCGTTGAAGACGCCATGCCGGCCATATGCCCGCAGCCCGGTCAGAGTGATCCGATCGCGGTACCCCGTCCTCCCCCGAGGAGGCACGAACTCGCCCACGGCGGCGCTCTGGGTGCTCATCCTGTTCCTCTCGTCGCGAGGTCTCCCGTTGCGAATCCTCTCGTTGCGAGCCACACCTTGATCGCATCGACATTGGCCCGGACGTCGTGGACTCGAACCCCCCACGCCCCGGCGGCGACGGCCAGGACCGTCGTCGCGATGGTGGCGGCCCCGCGCTGGTCTGCCGGCCTCGCGGTTCCCCCCTCATCTGCGAGCAGCGTCCCGAGGTGCGACTTCCGGCTCGCTCCGAACAGCAGCGGGTAGCCCAGGTCGATGAGCTCCGGCAGCCGAGCTGACAGCAGCCAGTTGTGGTCAGCGGTCTTGGAGAATCCGAGGCCCGGGTCAATGATGATCTTATCGGGAGCGACCCCGGCGGCTAGGGCCGCGTCAACCCGCTGGGCGAGTTCCGCGCGCACCTCACACACGACATCCCGGTAGTCCGCATGATCCGCCATGGTCCTGGAGTGCCCGCGCCAATGCATCAGGACCCACGAGCATCCAGTCTCGGCGACCACCCGGGCCATGTCCGGATCCGCCAGCCCGCCGGAGATGTCGTTGACGATCGTCGCGCCCGCGGCGACCGCTCTCGCCGCGATCTCCGCCCGCGAGGTGTCAACGCTCACCGGCACCCCTGCGGCGACCAACTCCCTGATGACAGGAATCACCCGACGAGCCTCCTCGTCGATTTGAACCCTTTCTGCCCCAGGTCGAGTCGATTCGCCACCTATATCGATAAAATCGGCACCTTCTTCCCACAGCAGCATGCCGCGGGCGATCGCGGTCTCACGCCGCACGAATTGCCCGCCGTCCGAGAAGCTGTCCGGCGTCACGTTGAGTACACCGAAGACGACCGGACGCCGGCACGCTCGCAGGTTCGTCACCCTGTCGACGGTACCCAGCGCATGGTTCCGCAACCGGCACCAGGGCACCTCCCCCGCAGGAGGGATCACCGTGTCGGGGAAGCGATAGGCGATCGCTGGCAAACCACCCAGCATGTCCTGGTAGATGCCATGCCAACTTATCTGGGGCCGCTCCTGACAGCTTGTTCGAGAGATGGCCGCAACGTACGCTCTGCGAGTGAACGCTATTCGGACGGTTAAACCCGACATTCGACTGAAACATGAGTAAAGGCCCGGATAGTATCCTCGCCGATGCGGATGACTGACGGTTCGGGAATACCCGCCAGATAGGCTACTCGGCGAGGTTCTCCGCACGGAGGGCGACCGACGACCGCGTACCGGGGAGGTTACGCATGACCCTCATGACGATCAGCCAGGCGGTACTGGATCACGCCCCGCTCGTCAGGGACGCGCTCGCGCTCGACCCGACCCCAGCTCCCAAAGAGATCAACACGGACGGCGTCCTGACGTTCTTCGCAACGAAGATCACGCCCATCCTACTGGGAGTCCTTGGCATCATCTTCATAGGCCGGGCAAGCAAGGGCGAAGTCTCGCGAGTTCTGACAAGTTCTGCGATCGCCCTCATCGGCCTTGCGTTCATCGCAGGAGCAGCGACCCTGTTCCTGGTCGGCGGATCCCTGGTCAACTTGGTCTTCAAGTAGCAAATCTACATATAGCAGGTTAATCGACCATCACTCAACGAGGCGAAACGGCGAGTAGGCGTCCATGCGGCTGCGTACTGACGATGACATCTACCGGGCGCGGTTGGTCTATTTAGGGCCGCCGGGGTATACCTTGCCCATTCAGTTGTCATACGCCCATTATGGCGTTTTCGCACTTCTCGTACCTTTATTCATTCTCATGCATGGGCTGATTAATCTGGCGCTCTCCGCGAGGTTCCGGCCCGATCTCTTCCCAGCGTGGGAAATCTCGCTGGCGATGGTGGCGACCTCGCTCATCTTCCGCTATGTCGACCCCGATCGACCCGCACGCATGGTAGTCAGAACGGCGCTGACGGACTGGCGAAGGACCCGCGAGCCGCGCACAGAACACCGGGATCCCCGGCTGGTCGCGGCCCATGTGCGCATCCGGGAGGAGCTGGCATGACACAGATTCCGCCCAGTGGTGAGACACCACCCGCTGCCCAGAGAGGGAAGGACGTTCCTGGGCCTCAGCAGGATCCCTCAGCGTCGCCTCCGGCCGACTACGACGGCGGCCTGCGAGCCGCCGCAGAGGATGGCAAGATCGCCATGTTCCGCAACGCCGGCCGACGGGCCGGCGTTCGGCGTCCGACGGAGGTGGGCGACACCCCTGCCCCGTCGAACCGTCCGGTTCTCGGCCGAGACGGCCAGAGCCCGCCATCCCAAGCCGAGATCGGGCTCCCGTCCAGCGGTGGAGGCAAGGAGCGCCCCCTGGACATCGACTCCCCGTTTCTCGGCCTGTTCTGCGACGGCTCGCCTCCGGCCGCGCCCGGCGCAGCGGCCAGCGTGACGGCTGCTGGCCTGGCTGCCCTCGATCCAGGACACTCCACGACGGCCGGCACCGGCCACCAGCCCGAAGTCTCCCACCAGCCCGGGGCAGGCGACGCCCGGCGTCAGTCGCCCACCTGGATCGCGAACGCCCGCACACCGGAAGATCTGGGCGGGTTGCAGCGCGCCTCGGAATCCTGCGACGACGGCGCAGAGGCACGTTCGGTCTCGGCACCCCAACCGCCACCCGCCGGTTCTGGACGGGTCTGGAATCCGGACAAGCCACCAGCGGGATGGCGGCCATTGCCCGCCGCGACCGCCGTACGCCCTCAGACCCCCCAGTTACCTCTGCCTGTCCCACCAACGCAGCCGAGCCTCGTTGCGCAGCCAGCCCGCCCGACCTCGGTTCCACCGGCGGCGAAGGAACCGCCGCCGGTCCCGGAGACGGCAGGACCACGGCGCGCCGCTCTTCCCTTCGGACCAGCACCGTCCCCCGCCGTGACGCAGCTGACGACCGGGGCTCCAGGTGCTGCCGCTGTCACTCCGGCTGAGCCAGCGTCAGCCAAGCCAGCACCGGCGAAGTCAACGTCCTCCAAATCAGCGCCGACCAGGCGGGAGCGACGCACCCAACTCGACCGGGCTCCCAAACTACGGCACAAGGACAGGACCCCAGCAGTCGAGCTGGCGATGACGGAAATCGCTGGTCATCTGACCTTTACCCCCAACGCCGTCACGGCCTGGTACTGGTTGCCGGAGGTTCGCTGGGCCTTCCGTCCGGATGCGGAGCGGGAGGCACTGCTCGGCGCGATCTCCGAGCAGTACGCCGGTCTGGCGGGCTTTCGGCTGCATCTGCGGCGAACCACCCGCCCCTTCCCAGCGGACCAGTGGGCCCGGGTCGTTGACGGCAACTCACCGCATCCCCTGCCGCAGGTTCCCGGCGCCCCCTCCTGGTCTGATCACCTGGTCGCCGCGCAACACCACCTGTTCTCGGTCAACCACGCCGAGGGCCAGACGTACCTCGGTATCACCTTCGCTCGGCGCACCCTCGGCGACACGCTGTCCGAACGGTTCGGTCGCCTGTTCAACAAGGGCATCGGCAATGCGGAGCGCCGCAGGATGGCCAAGACCGTCGAGCAGTTCGACGAGGTGCTTGGTGCCTTCGGCATGCGCGGACGGCGGGTGACGCCCAGCGAGTTGGAGTGGCTGCTGTACCGCTCGGTCGCCTTGTGTATGCAGCCACCGGGCAACATCTCGACGGTTGGCCACGGAGTCTGGGAAACCGGCGATCTGCTGGCTCTGACCGAGCAGATCGAGCGATACCGCTCCTCATACGGTTCAACCATCAAGCTGGTCAACCGGCTGACCGGAGAGGAGCGCCACGTCGCCGTCCTTTCAGTCGGGCGCATGGAGCCGCTGGAGATCCCAGAACGCCATGAGCCGTGGCTCCACTTCCACGAGCGGCTGCCGTGGCCGATGGAGCTCTCGTCGCGGGTCGACATCCTCGGCCCGAACGACTCGTTCCGGAACCTGGAGCATCGGCTGCGTCTGATCCGCTCCCAGCAGAAGGACTACGCGGAACACGGGATCGACGCCCCACCGGAGCTGGAGCGCCTCGCCAAGCGCGCGCTGGTCATCGGAGACGACATCACGACCGGACTGCCGGTCGACTCTTCCCGGGCGCATGGATGGCACCGCATCGCGGTCGGTGGCGCGACCCACGAGGAGTGCATGGAGCGGGCCAGGCGCCTGACCAAGTTGTACTCCCGGGAGATGCGGCTGGCCCTGCAGCACCCCAAGAACCAGGACTGGCTCGCCCGCGAGTTCATCCCGGGAGAACCCCTCGCCAACACCGGTTACCTGCGTCGCATGCCGGTCAAGCTGTTCGCCGCGGCCCTCCCGCAGGCCGCCTCGACCGTCGGGGATCGGCGCGGGGATCTCATCGGCCGGACCGCCGGGACCTGCCGCAGGCCCGTCTTCCTCGACCTTCACTTTCCCATGGAGGTCAGGGAACGTTCTGGCCTGGCCGTCTTCGTCGCAGAGCCCGGCGGAGGCAAGTCGACGCTGCTCGGCGCCCTCGGGTATCTAGCAGCACGCCGGGGCGTCCAGGTCACCCTTCTCGATCCGAGCGGCCCACTCGCCCGGCTGTGTTCGATGCCGGAACTGGCCCCGTACTCGCGCGTACTCAACCTCACAGGGTCTGAGCAGGGGACGCTGGCGCCCTATGCTCTGATCCCGACCCCGCAGCGGGCGCATTTCTCCGCTGGCCCCATCGGGGATAGGGAATTCGACATCGCGGTGACCAACGCGCGGGCAGAGCGCCGCATGCTCGTTCAGGACATCGCGATGATGCTGGTTCCCCCGCAGGTCGCGCGCGAGGCATCCACGGCGACGCTGTTGCGACACGCGGTTCGCCAGGTCCCGGCTGAGGAGGGGTCAACCCTCGACGACGTGGTCAAGGCACTGAGAGACAACGGAGACGACGACGGCGTCGAACTCGGCAA
>JAFGOK010000275.1 GCA_016926535.1 Micromonosporaceae bacterium
ACTCCGCCCAGCTGGAACAGGGTCGCGTAAAGGCTGCCGATGGCCGTCGCGGTCTCCGCGGCGTAGCCTTGCGCCTCAGCCCTGGCCCGGAACAGCTGTGGCAGCCACACCAGCGACCCGAAGGTGACCTGGGCCGTCAGCCCCTGGAGAATCAGCAGCACGTTCGTCCGCCTGCCCAGGATGGACCGCAGATCGGCCGGGCTGATCCGGTAGTCGTATTCCCGGCCCTCCGCGAAGACCGCGGCCAGTTCCGGCTCGCTCTCTCCCCTCCGGATGCCGCAGGTCAGCAGGTAGGCGGCTGTCGCTGCCACCCCGAGGACGGTGATCACCCAGAACGGCCGGCGCCAGTCCCCAGCGCCGAGCAGCCCGCCGACCAGGGTCCCGGCCAGCGTTCCAACCCCCTGGGCCAGACCCCACAGGCTCATCACCAGCCCTCGCCGCCGGGGGGCGACGAGATCGCTGACGACGGAGAAACCGATCGACCCGACCGCCCCCAAGCCGACCGCCGCGAGGAGTTGCGCCGCGAGAAAGACGTGGTACGTCCCGGCCGAGGCCGTCGCCGCTGTCCCGGCCGCCCAGATCAGGGTGCCGGTCACCAGCAGCGGTTTGCGGTCACCGCGATCCCCGACGTATGCCCAGCCGACGGAGGCCACCGCCGAGGCCAGAAACGAGCTCGCCGTCACCCAGCCGATCGAACTCGGAGCGGCGGAAAGGCCCGCGCCGATCTCGTGATACAGCGGCGGCACCAGGCCCATGGCGACGTTGTCCAGGGACGCGAGCACGATGAACACCACGACGCTGTACGTCCGGTGCGCGTGGCCGCCCCTCGACCACCAGCGAGCCCTGTCATGGCCGTCCCGGTGACTCGTGCCCTCGACGCCAGTGGTCATGGGGGCACTCAATCATGAGGGCTACCGGCCGACCAGCATCGGCTCGATTTCGTCCGCCCCGGTCGGCCGGGCGAACAGGAAGCCCTGCCCGAAGTCACAGCCGAGCGCCTTGAGCCGGGCCGACTGTTCCAGGGTCTCGATTCCCTCCGCGATGGTCTGCAAACGCAGCGACCTCCCGAGGAAGACCACGGCCTCGGTCAGCGCGGAATCCTCCGACTCCGTCGTGATCCCGTCAACGAACGAACGATCGATCTTGATGATGTCGACGGGGAACCGCCTGAGGTAACTCAGCGAGGAGTAGCCGGTCCCGAAGTCATCGATGGCCAGGCGTACCCCCAGGGCCTTGAGGTCGTTCAGCGTCGAGACCGTCGCTTCCGTGTCGAGCATGAGCAGCGATTCAGTGATCTCCAGAACGACGGTGCTCGGGTCGATGCCGGTGCTGTGCAGCACCCTGGCGACATCGTCGACCAGCCCGGAGTACTGGAACTGCCGGGCAGAGAGGTTGACGCTCACCCGAAGTCCCTGCGCCGCAGGCCAGACCGTGTGCCATCGGGCGACCTGGGCGCAGGCCTGCTGGAGCACCCACCGTCCCAGGGGGACGATGAGCCCGGTCGACTCCGCGAGTGGGATGAACTCCGATGGTGGGATGAGCCCCCGGCCCGGATGCTGCCAGCGCACGAGGGCCTCGACGCCGACCAGTTTGAGGGTCGGCAGGTCGACGATCGGCTGGTACTGGACGATGAACTGGTCCTCCGCCAGCGCCCGCTCCAGGTCTGCCCGCTGCTCCGCCTCGTGAAGGACCTCGATGTGCATGGCCGGGTCAAAGAGCAGCAGCCGGTCGCGACCGGCCGACTTTGCCGCGTACATGGCCAGGTCGGCGTCTCGCATCAGCTCGTCGGCGTCTGCGGCCCCGTAGACCCCCGCCTTGATGACGGCGACCCCGATGCTCGCCGTCATTGAGATGTCCCGGGCTCCCACGCGAATCGGCGGACGGATCGCGTCGAGCAGCCGCTCGCCGAGCGCGACCGCGGAGATCTCGTCGATGCGGTCCTCGACGAGCAGGGCGAACTCATCCCCCCCGAGCCGGGCCAGCGTATCGCTCGGCCGGATGAAACCGTGCAGCCGCTCCGCGATCGTCACCAGGATCGTGTCGCCGGGCTTCTGGCCCACGGCGTCGTTGGTCAGCTTGAAGTCGTCCAGGTCGATCACCAGCAGGGCGATGGTGCCCGCGCTGCGCCGGCCGCGTTCCATCGCGTGGATCACCCGGTCACGGAACAGTGCCCGGTTGGCCAGGCCGGTCAGGGAGTCACTGAGCGATTGGACGGCCAGCCGCTCCTCCAGGTCCCTTCGGGTGCCGATGTCCCTGGCATTGGCGACGATCGCGTTGACGGCCGGGTCGGACAGCCAGTTGGCGCCAGAGACCTCGATGCGGCTCCAGCTGCCGTCGGCACCCCGCAGGCGCAGTTCGATCCGGGACCGGCTGCCGTCCGGGCCCGCCGCGAGCGCGGCGAACCAGCGCCGCATCACCTCTGCGTCTCCCGGATGGGCCAGGTGCCGCAGTGATTTGCCGAGCAGGTGACCGGCCGGATATCCGAACAGCGCCCCGACGGAGGGGCTCTGGTAGAGCACGATCCCCTGCTCGTCCAGGGCGACAATGGCCTCGGAGGACTGTTCCAGCAGCGCCTCGATCCGGCGGTCGAGCAGGAACCGCTTCTCCTCTCCCTGGACCCGGTTGGCCGCGATCCAGGAACTCAGCACCACGATGGTCGCCAGGATGCCGCAGATGCCGGCCGCTGTGGCAAGCGAGAACCGCTCAGCTTCCCACATGAGTCCCGGATAGGCCACGACGCTCGCCGCGCCGATCCCCAGGACGGCGTGAGGGCCGAACCTCGTGCAGGCATGGATCACCATCATCGTGGCGACCAGCGGATACGTAACCAGGGCCGGCGGGTCAAGCTCAAGGTACAGGCCAATGATCGGGAGATTGGCGACAACGGCGAGCGACAACGCCCGGTCCGCCCAGACATGCCGCAGGAGCATCCCCCACCGAAGCATCGACATCAATGCGATGGACACACCCAGCACGCCGAACGCCGCGGCGAACAGCTTCGGTGCATCAATGGCGACGAGCCGAAGCCCGCACAGCAGGTATCCCCCAGACGCGAGCCAGATGCCGATCTGCGTGTGCCGGACCCGGTAACCCATCTGGGAGTCGGCATCCGTCCGGGACGTCAACTCCACGACCGCTTGTTCGGCATTCGATCCGGCGGTCTGAGGATTATTCCCATCGACCCGAGACCGCCGCGCAAAGTGTCACTATTCCGCCGGGGGTGATAAATCAGTCAGACGATCTACCCCTTGCGTGTGATCGCCGTCATTATCATCATCGATCGCACGATATGCTTCACCGATCACCCTGCGCACCGTACCTCTCACCGGGACGGCAGGTGAGGGGTATGCATTGATTCTTCCTGGAGGAACCGTGGATGAGGCCTGCGATGGCGGGATTGAGCCAGCGACGCCTCTCCAGGGAGATCCCTCCCCCCTCGAACCAGGCGATCCATGCCGGATCGGGGCATACGATATCGTCGCTCGCCTCGGCGCCGGCGGCATGGGGACGGTCTTCCTCGGCCGGTCGGCGTCGCGCGACGAGGTCGCCGTCAAGCTCGTCCACCGGCATCTCGTCCTGGACCATGAGTTCCGGGCCCGCTTCGCCAGCGAGGCCAATGCCGGCCTGCGCCTTCCGGCATTCTGCTCCGCAAAGGTCCTGGCGACCGGGGAACATGCGGGCCAGCCGTACCTCGTCACGGAGTATATCGACGGGATATCCCTGTCCCGCCTCATCGCCCAGGAGGGGTATTTCGATCTTTCCGCCCTGCATTCCCTCGCCGTCGGAACGATCAGTGGCATCGTGGCCATTCACAGCGCCGATCTCGTCCACCGGGACATCAAACCGAGCAACATCATCGTTACCCTCGGCGGAGTAAGGATCATCGACTTCGGGATCGCCAGGGCCCTGGACCAGACCAGCGGGTACACCAGGACCGGCATCGTCATGGGCAGCCTGGGCTGGGCGGCCCCGGAGCAACTGGAGGGCACCAAGCCCCATCCCTCGATGGACATCTTCGCCTGGGGCTGCGTGATGGCCTACGCCGCGACCGGCCGGCACCCGTTCGGCCCGGGAGGGCTCGACACCCGGGCCAACCGGGCGTTCACCGCGAAACCGGATCTTGCCGGGGTTCCAGAACCCCTGCGAGCCCTCGTCGCCTCGGCGCTGAGCAAATCCCCCGCTGGCCGGCCAACCGCCCAGCACCTGCTCCTCGCCCTGGTCGGCGCTGCGCCGATCCGCGGCCACCGCTGGTCTGTGGCATCGCTCGCCCATCCGCGACGGGTCGTAACGGCACTGGCAGTGGCCCTGCCACTGGCCGCAGTCGTCGCCATCGGCGCCTCCATGGGTCTGGGGTCGACCGGAAACGACCCTCCTGCCCCGGGATCCCCCCGGGCACCGAGGGTCGCCATCACCCAGACCGATGACTCCACTTCCGGCGGGCAGGACACGGGCGGTGGACCGGGCAGGGGCGACGGGCCGCTCCCGCCCGCCAGAGGCGATACTCCCCCGGTGCCCGGAGCCTCCAGCCAGGTCGACGGGGCCGTCCCGACGACGAGCCCCGGGGTCGGCTCCAGCGCCGATCCGACCCAGCGGGCGGCTGCCAGCGAGACGACAGCGACAGCGACGACCCCAGCGACCACCACGACTTCACATACTCCCAATCCAGCCAGCAGCAAGAACAAGAGCAAGAATCGTTAGCACCCGATGAGGCGCCGGAAATGCTCGCCACGAGCAGGTTTCCGGACCCACTATCCCGGCAGGCCGACGCTCTCCCCGAACTCCGCGACCGGCCCATTGAGCCAGCCAACGGAGACGTATGCGGTACGGCTGCGCTGGCCCGGGACGAAAAAGGTGACCATAGCGGCGTCCTGACCATCTTCCCGAACCGAGCAGTCCCATCCGGCCTTGGGCGTCGCCTCCAGGATCCGGGCGTCCCCCCTGGAACTCCAGACGACCGCGTCCCCACCCGCAGTATGAAATGTTCTCTTGTATCCCGTTCCACCATGGCCGTCGGACTGGGCGATCCAGGTCTCGCTCGGCTGGGCGCTCGGCTTGGGACTGGTGGTCGTTGGAGAGGGACTCGGCGCGGTGGACAGGCTGGGGGACGCCGAAGGGCTGGGAGACGGAGAGGGAGCCGGTGAGCTGGGCACGACGTCCCGAAGATCCACCGGCGACAGGGGCGAGACCCGGGTCGACACCGCAGCGTCGACGGCGCTGCTGATCCCCCACCACGACACCGTCACGATCACGGTGGCGGCGGTAGCCCACGCGAGGAAATACATCAACGGACGGCGCACGTCCCACATCTTGCCCGAGGCGATACGGTCTCACCATGGCGACCGTGCTGCTCGTTGAGGATGACTATGTTGTGCGCGGAGCGCTGCTGAGATCGCTCACCGACCGTGGCCATACGGTGCACGCAGTCGGCACGGCACTTGAGGCATTGCGACGCTTCGCTGCGGAACCCCCCGATCTTGTTGTACTCGACCTGGGACTTCCCGATCTCGACGGCGCCGACGCGCTGCGCATGCTTCGCGGCATGTCCGACACTCCGATCATTATCGCCACGGCAAGGGACGACGAGGCCGAGATCGTCCGGCTACTCAAGGCCGGCGCTGACGACTACATGGTCAAGCCGTTCACCAGCGCCCATCTCGACGCCCGGGTCACCTCAGTGCTCCGGAGAGCCGGCCGGGCCAGCCGGGAGGAGCCGACGACGATCGAAGCCGGCGACCTTCGGGTCGATCTCGCCCAACGCCAGGCGTGCCTGAACGGTGAGCCGCTGACGCTGACCCGCAAAGAGTTCGATCTACTGGCCTATCTGGCTGCCCGGCCGGGACGGGTAGTGTCGCGTCGCGAACTGTTGGAGGAGGTATGGCATCAGCCGTCAGTGGGCGAGGATCAGACGATCGACGTCCATCTGTACTGGCTCAGGCGAAAGCTGGGCGAGAGCGCGTCAGCGCCGAAGTACCTGCACACCGTGCGGGGCGTCGGCTTCAAGTTCGCGACACCGGGCTGAGGCTGGCCCTGGCGTATGTCAGCGTGGCCGTGACGACCCTCGTCGCCCTGGCCTTTGTCATACCCCTCGGCATGGTGGTGGAGCAGCTGGTCCGGGAACGCGCGCTGTCCGAAGCCGAGCGGCAGGCGGTGGCGATCGCGGCCGTCCTCTCCGTGACGACCGACCCCGCCGCAGTGGACCGGGCCCTCGAAGCCATCGGGGACTCCGCGCGCAGCCGGGTGGCGGTCCACAACCTCTCGGCGCCGGTCGGCCAGCAACGAGCTCAGGACGAGGACATCTCGCTGCTGGCCGCGCAGGCGGCTACCGGAACCATCCGGCCGGTCGTCGTCACGGTGTCCGGAGGCCAGTCGTATCTTGAGCCGATTGATATTGGATCATGGCGTTTCGTCGTAATCGAGGTGTACGTCCCGGACAGCGAACTTCACCGGGGAGTCCGAGGCGCCTGGCTCACCCTCAGCCTCGTCGCGTTCGGCCTGGTCATCGCATCGGTCGTGGTCGGGGACCGGTTGGCGGCCAAGGTTGTCCGGTCGGCCAGGAAACTCGCTGGGGCGACCAGTGCGCTCGGCGAGGGGCAACTCGACGTTCGGGTCACCCCGTCCGGGCCCCGGGAACTCGCGGACGCCGGTGAGTCGTTCAACGTCATGGCCGACCGCATCGCTGCCCTCCTCGCCAACGAGCGTGAGCTCATCGCAGATCTCTCACACCGGCTGCGCACCCCCCTGACCGCCCTCCGGCTGGACGCCGAGACCCTCGACGACACCCATGCCGGCAAGCGGATCCAGGACGCCATCGCGGCGCTGGAGGCCGAGGTCGACCAGATCATCCGGGTGGCCAGGAAGCAGACCACGACGCTGGATTGCAGCGATACGCAGGGCTGCGATGTCAGCGAGGTCGTCAGCGAGCGGATGAAGTTCTGGTCTGCCGTCGCGGGCGACCAGGATCGGGAATGCCAGATGATCGGAGTGGACCAGCCGGCTCCGGTCACCGTGGCCCGCAGCGAGCTCGTCGCGGCGCTGGACGCGCTCCTCGGCAACGTCATCCGCTACACCCCCCAAGGGGTGTCCTTCGAGGTGGCCGTCTCCCGCCGCAAGGACGGGTATGTCGCCGTACGCATCGACGACGCCGGCCCGGGGATCCCGGACCCGGAGCGGGCGCTGCGCCGGGGGACGAGCGACCGTGGCTCCACCGGGCTGGGGCTGGACATCGTCCGGCGGGTCGCGGTCGCTGGCAAGGGCGCGGTCAACGTCGGCCGGGGACGGCTCGGCGGGGCCAGCGTCGTCATCCTGCTGGCGGACGCCGAACGCCCCTCGTCGACCAGCAACCGGTTCGGCCTGGTCGGGCGCCTGTCCAGAGAGCCGGGAGAGCAGCGCCGGCACAGCCTGCTCCGCCGGTCGTAATGCCCAGTCGTCGTGCCAGCAGAAGTCCTGTCAAGGTTTCGGTCGCCGCGATGCCCCGTGTCCACTGTGGTGGTTGTTGTGGAGTTCTTTGGGACGATGTAAACGCGGAGGCAAATGTGCGTCGGGGGACCCCTGTCCCTCCGCACTATGGTGATCACGGAAATGTGGGACCGGCCGACGGACGATCACCACCGGCCCTCCCCGGGGCCACGGCCACGCACCCTGAGCGGGTGAGACCACC
>JAFGOK010000276.1 GCA_016926535.1 Micromonosporaceae bacterium
CACGCACCCGCCAGAACCATCCAGACTGGGAGCCTCGGCCGCTCACGATGATACTCATTGAGATCCTATGATATATTATGATGTAAATGTACAAATCATAATAATACTGACATCATAAGATATCACCCCTCATCACTCCCGCTGATCTGAGCACGACCGGCGCGCGTGAGGTGTACTCCCGTTGCGATCACGCATTCAGCTGAACCACACGCCTCCAGTACCGACAAGGGACACGAACCTGGCTCCAGCCGTCCGCCCACGCGGGCGGCTGTTCCACACCCCGAGCCAGGCCACCACCCCCTATCCCCTGGAGACAATGTGCGCACAGCGCAGGGAAGCGCCCTATGAAGGCCGCCATCGTAGTTACCAGCCTGGCATTGCTCGGCTCCCTGTCACCCTCAACACACCATTCGAGACCCCCCGCTCCAACGGTCACGACAGCCAGCGTGAACGGCTACGTCGGCGGCGTCGCGGTCGGCGACCTCCAGCCCTGGAACACGCGGCGGGTCGAGGACTACCAGGCCATGAGTGCCGCCAAGGTCAGCTGGATCCGCAGCGATCTGGGCTGGAAGTATCTTCAGCCCACACCGGACACCTGGCGGTTCTCCCTGTTCGATCCGGTGGTCAGAGACGTTCAGGCCGCCGGGATGCGGTACCTCGCGATCCTGCACACGGTCCCGAGCTGGGCCAATGGCGGAGCCGGCGACTATGGGATGCCAGCGAATTCGTCGCTGCTCACCACCTACTGCTACGAGACCGTCAAGCATTTCGTGCCGATGGGCGTCACAGAGTACGAGATCGGCAACGAGGTCAACCTTCGTCGTCCCGGATGGACCCCCAACGGCGCTGCGTATGCCAGGAGCTACCTGAAGCCCTGTGTTACAGGGATACGCAAAGCAGAGAAGGAACTCGGCGCACGGGTGACCGTCCTGTTCGGCTCGCAAGCACCCGTGACGGGAACCGAGGGAATGGACCCGAACACCTTCCTGCACGCGGCGTACCGCAACGGTGCTGCCGGCTGGTTCGACGCACTCGCCTGGCACCCGTACACCGGCGCGGACTCGCCGAGCACAAGTCCGAACCTCAACAGCGTCCCGGCGCAGCTGTTCAAGACCATGCAGAGACACGGCGACGGCAAGAAGCAGATCTGGGCCACCGAAGTCGGTCAGGCGACCGGAGGCCCGTACTCCATCACGGAAGAGGCCCAGGCCAGCCTCGTGACCGGCGTCTTCGACGTGTGGTACTCGAAACCCTTCGCAGGCCCGCTGTTCTGGTACTCCGCGCGAGATCTGGGAGACTCCGCCACCGACCGGGAGGAACACTTCGGACTGCTGCGATCAGACGGCAGCGCGAAGCCCGCGTACACGACCCTGCAGTCCGTGCTCGTGCGCAGTAGCGGCTGACGGCTGGGCCGGGTAGCACCACCGGCACGTCAGGGATACCCGGACACTGTGGAGGCGTCCGGGTATCCCGCGCTGCGGCCTGAGCGCTGACCGCGTCGCGCAGGCAGTGGCATCCGAACTCGCCTCAGGGCCGACGGGACGAGACGTCGCCGCCTGCTCCTCCACCGCGGACGCGATGGTGGTCTGATACTCGTTGATGTGGGCGATGAGCTCGCTGATACCCGCAATCGCGGCAACGGCCCTGCTGGTCTCCCCCTGAATGTTCTCAATCTTCTGGGAGATGCCCTCGGCGGCCTTGGCGCTCTCCTGCGCCAGATCCTTGACCTCACCGGCCACGACCGCGAAGCCCTTCCCGGCGTCGCCGGCCCTGGCGGCCTCGATCGTCGCGTTGAGCGCCAGCAGATTGGTCTGCTCCGCGATCGACGTGATGAGCTTGATCACGTTGCCAATCTCTGCGGACGACGCACCCAGCCGCTCGACGGTCTCGTTGGCATTCCCAGCGGCGCCCACCGCGTCCCTGCCGGACTTCGCCGCCTCGGTCGCGTTCCGGGCGATCTCCCGGATCGAACTGGTCATCTCCTCCGACCCCGTGGCGACGGCCTGCACGCTCCGGGAGATCCGCCCTCCGGCCTCGCCGACGGCGGCGGCCCGTTGGGACTGCTGCTCCGTGGACGCCGACAACCGCCAGCTGGCCGTCGACAGTGACTGGGCGGAGTCTTCCATCCGGGCCGCCGACCCGGCGACGGCTTGCACGGTGGCACGCAGGTGGTGGATGGCGGTCTGCAGCGCCCGCTGCACGCGACCGAACTCATCACTCGGCCTCGGTGGTCCTGGGATCCGCAGCCAGGATGTCCAGGGTTGAAAGGTTGGCCAGCGCAAGCTCGGCGGCATGAAGATCGGTGAGCGGGTCGAGATCCCGCAGGGCCATGGCGCTGGCGCGATCGGAGAGGTCACTCTGCTGCATCAAGTTGATCACACCAACCACCGCCGTCACCACCGCCATCAGCACAAAAGCAGCTATCAGCTGCGTTTTTATGCTTTGCGATACCGCGCTCATCGCGAACCTCCGGTATGTCCGGTGAGCGCAGGTGGGCACGATCCCACCCGTTTCCCCTCCCTTCGGCATGACGGATCGCCGCATAAGCCAGAACCGGGTTCAGATCAGTCGCAACGCCCAGGGCAGGGCAACCGGGGTTTTCCGGATCTCGCACGAGCGCCACGAGGTCTCCACCACCGGCGGGTTGGCGAGCTCCGCCGGGCGCGGGGGCCCGCGCTGCGTTCCACGACTATGCTGGCGCTGGTGACCGACGACGAGAGG
>JAFGOK010000277.1 GCA_016926535.1 Micromonosporaceae bacterium
CCCTCCGGGACGTGAGCGACGCCGGCCCGCGCAATCGCCTCGATCGAGGCTCCGCTCAGGCTGTGGCCGTTGAGCTCGATCCGCCCTCCCATGGTTGGGATCATGCCGGTCGCAGCCCGGAGCAGGGTCGACTTGCCGGCGCCATTCGGTCCGATCAGCGCGACGATCTCGCCGCCCGCAACGGTCAGCGAGACGCTCCTGAGGACCTGGATCCTGCCGTACCCAGCATCGATGCCGTCAAGAACGAAGGTCATGACTGCTCTCCCCGGTCCCCTGTTGCGGGCTGCTGCACGGCACCACGCTGGCCGTTCGCCGCAGCACCGCGCTGGCCGTTCGCCACGGCGAAGCGAGTCCCCAGGTATGCCTCGACGACGCGCTCGTCGGCGAGCACCTCGTCTGCGGGTCCCCTGGTTAGCACTTCTCCATGGTGGAGGACCAGCACTTCGGTCGATACCGCCGCGATGGCATGCACGACGTGCTCGACCATGAGGATGGCGAGGCCGTCCTGGCGCAGGGAGTCGATCAGCTTGAGCGCCGGATCAATCTCCGCCGGCCGCAGGCCGGCGAGTACCTCGTCGAGCAGAAGGACCTTCGGCCCCAGGGCCAGCGCCTTGGCCATTTCCAGGCGCCTGGCGTCCGCAACGGACAGCTCCGCTGGCGCGAGTTTCGCCTTGTCCGCCAGGTGGACCCGGCCGAGTGCCTCCAGTGCTGCGCGGCGCGCCCTGGTCAGGCTGCGCATCCGGCGAGGGCCGAACAGGCAGGCCAGGGCGACGTTGTCGACCACTGTCATCCCACGGAACGGCTTGACGATCTGGAAGGTCCGCGCCACCCCGGCATGGGCGATCCGCCAGGGGCGGGCACCAGTGCAGTCCTGCCCACCGATCGTGATGGTCCCGGTCGTCGGCTTCAGATGCCCGGTGAGCAGGTTGACTAATGTGGACTTCCCGGCCCCGTTCGGACCGATGACGCCGAGGAGGTGGCCGGGCAGCAGTTCGAGATTGACGCCCCCGACCGCCATGAGCCCGCCGAATCGCCGGGAGAGATTGCTCGCCGCAAGGAGGGGCTGTCCTGACTGATCAGTGATCACAGCCGATACCTCCGAACATTATCAAGCAACGAGAACCGCCGCGTCACCGCCGCGTCCCGTGCATAGTTGGCAATACCCTGCGGCATGAGAATGACCGCAAGGATGATCAACGCACCAAGTACGATCTCGTGACTATCCGTGACATTGGCACGCAGCCATTCCTGACCGTACGCAACAGCCACGGCGCCGATGAATGGGCCGACCACCGTCCCGGAACCGCCGAGCACCACCATGACGACCATGAGTACGGTGATGTTGACGTCGAACAGTCGTTCAGGATAGATCGTCACCTGCTGGAAGGCATACGCGGCCCCGATCGCCCCGGTGAGGGCCGCAGAGATGGCGAAAGCCGCGGTCTTAGCCGAGGTGGTATTGATGCCGACCGATGCTGCGGCATCCTCGTCCTGGTGGATGGCTCGCAGCGCGTACCCGAACTTCCCGCTGCCGACCAGCCCGCCGACCGCGACGACCGTGGCCGCCAGCAGCATGAAGAGCACGTAGAAGCCGTCGTTGCCCAGCCACGGTGTCGCGGCGTCCGCCCCCACGGTCGGCACGGTGATCCCGGTGCCTCCCTGGGTCAGATCGCCGCCGTTGGTCACAATCTCCCGTAGGCCCTGCGAGACTCCGAGCGTCGCCACCGCGAAGTAGTGCCCTCTCAGGCGCAGGAGCGGCCAGCCAACCAGTGCGGCGAACAGCCCGGAAATCACCGCCGCGATGGGAAGGCACACCCAGAACGACCACTTGAGGTGGAACATCAGCACGGCCGCGGTGTAACCGCCGAGGCCGAAAAACCCGACCTGGCCAAAACACGCATATCCTGCATAACCGCCAATAAGATTCCAGGCAGCGGCCAGCCCGATGAACATGAAGATGGTGGTAACAGTACGAACCTGACCGGTATAGAGCTGGGTCTGGAGCACGACCGCCCCGAGCAGGACGGCCAGCCCGATACCCCAGCCCAGGGCTCGCGACCGCAGGGGAGAGTCCCGGTATGCTGCCAGCCGCCCGGCAACGCCGGTCGCCGCCCCGGCCTGCCCGGCCTGCTCGACCGGTGGCATCGGTTCTGTCGGCTCAATCAAGGCGTCGGTCTTCACCGCGGCCATTGCTACACCTCCACTCTGCTCGCGTAGAACGCCTTCCCAGCCAGCCCCTGCGGCCGAATCGCCAGCACGATCACCAGCACGGCGAAGGCGACGGCATTGACCAGCGTCCCGGGGAGCAGTTGGCCTCCCCACGCCTCGGCGATCCCGAGCACCAGGCCGCCGATCAGCGCCCCGGACGTGTTGCCCAGCCCGCCAAGCACCGCGGCGACGAAGCTGAACAGGGTCAGCCGCCCGGCGTCAGCGGGACTGAAGGTCGAGACGGCTCCGACAGCGGCGCCGGCCGTGCCGGCCAGCGCCGCCGCGAGCCCGAAGGTCAACGCGTAGGTGTGACGCGCTTTGATGCCCATCAGCCGGGCGGCTCCGCGGTCCATACCCGTGGCGAGAATCGCCAGGCCAACCCGAGTACGGCGCATCAGCAGCCCCAGAGCGACGGTGGCCGCCACCGCGACCAGAGCCGCGATCAGCCTGCCCCACGGCAGCATGACGCCGCCCGGCAGCGCCAGCGGCTGCTGGGCGTACGACGTGGGAATGGACCGGTAGTCGGAGGTGAAACCGAGGATCAGCCCATTCACCAGCAACAACTCCAGGCCGAACGTCAGCAGCAGGGTAATGAACACCGGCCCGTTCACCACGAGGTTGATCAGACACCGCTGGATGACGTACCCGAACGCGAACATCACAACGGCAAC
>JAFGOK010000278.1 GCA_016926535.1 Micromonosporaceae bacterium
GGATCGAGTCTCGATCCGGCGCTGGCGACCAAGCCGGAGGTGACCGCTGGAACCGGCGAGCTGACCGAGCTGAAGGTGACGCCGCTCATCGAGGGCAAGGGGGCGACCGTCACCAGCGGCCAGCAGTTGTCGGTCCAGTACGTCGGGGTGTCCTACCCCACCGGGGAGGAGTTCGACTCCTCCTGGTCTGGGGGTGAACCGTTCACCTTCGTCGTCGGGGAGGGTCAGGTGATCACCGGCTGGGACCAGGGGCTGATCGGGGTCAGGGTCGGCAGTCGGGTCCAGCTGGACATCCCCTCTGCCCTGGCCTACGGCGACTCGACGAGCAACGGGGCGCCCGCCGGCCCGCTGCGGTTCGTCGTCGACGTGCTCTCGGCGGAGTGATCGGGCTCAGCCGGCCGTGATCCCTGCCAGGATCCGGTCAGCCGCGGCGCGGTAGGCGGCGGGCAGGTCGAACGCCTGCCCTGACAGCAGCCACTGGATCTGGAGACCGTCGGAGGCCGCGACGAGTTCCCTGGCCACGGCGAGGCTGTCGATGTCGGCCCGGATCGCCCCAGCGGTGATGCCGGCGCGCAGGCTGTCTGACAGGAGTCCGGTCAGGCGGTCATACCGCTGGGCGAACCAGGCATGCGCCGGATGGTCGTCGGCGATCGCTTCCGCGGAGAGCACGACGAACAGCGCGACGATCCCCGGCCGTTCCACATTGCGGTCGACGCACCAGCTGATCACATCCACGTGGGCCAGGGGGGTCGCTGGCATCCCGGCGGCGACCATGGCCTGCCGGTCGAGCTCCTCGTTGTGGCGGAGCACCTCCAGGAGCAGCTCGCTCTTGCTGCTGAAGTGGTGCAGCACGCCAGCCTCGCTGATGCCGACCTCCCGGGCCAGGCCGGCCAGGGACGACCTGGTGTAGCCGTACCTGGCGAAGTGCCGGACCGCCGCATCGATGATCTTTGCCCTGGTGGCGATACCAACGGAGTAGCGGCCCCGGGGTTTCGAGGTTGCTGCCATGCATCGCAGCCTACAGTGTGACTCAAGCCACAATCTGAACACCTAGTACGCACTCGGTTTTGCTGTCAGCATGGCCAGAGTGGCGCTGTCAGCATGACCAAGGAGTCCCACATGTCAGACGACCAACTCCGTGCCCTCCTCGGCCGGCTCGACCTGTCCCAGAAGGTTCGGCTGCTCACCGGAGCGGATTTCTGGAGCACCCAGGCCGAACCAGCCATCGGGCTACGCAGGCTCGTCCTCTCCGACGGCCCGTCCGGCGTCCGGGGCGAGAGCTTCGACGAGCGCGACCCGTCCCTGAGCCTGCCGTCGGCGACCGCGCTCGGCTCGACCTGGGACCCGGCGGTGGCCCGGCGGTACGGGGAGATCCTGGCCGACGAGGCCAGGCGGCAGGGGGTTGACGTCGTACTCGGGCCGACGATCAACCTGCACCGCTCCCCCCTCGGCGGACGCCACTTCGAGGCGTTCAGCGAGGATCCGCTGCTCACGGCAACCCTCGCCGCCGCGTATGTCACCGGGCTCCAGGATCGGGGCATCGGGGCGACGCCCAAGCACTACGTCGCCAACGACGCCGAGACCGACCGGTTCACCGTCGACACCCTCGTCGAGGAGCGCCCGCTGCGCGAGCTGTACCTCGCCGCCTTCGAGAAGGCCGTCGTCGAGTCGAAGGCCTGGCTGGTCATGTCGTCGTACAACGCGGTCAACGGGGTGACCATGACCGAGCACCCGCTGCTGCGGACCCCGCTGGCCACCGAGTGGGGCTTCGACGGCGTCGTCGTCTCGGACTGGACCGCGGTCCGCTCGACCGAGGCGTCGGCCTGCGCCGGCCAGGACCTGGTCATGCCAGGACCGGATGGCCCCTGGGGCGATGCCCTCGTCGAGGCGGCCGAGGCCGGGCGGGTGCCGATCGAGGCTATCGACGAGAAGGTCCTGCGGCTGCTACGGCTGGCGGCGCGGCTGGGTGCCCTCGACGGCCTCGCCCCGGCGGTCGAGCAGGTGCCGGAGCCCCACGACGGGATCGCGGCCACTCGCGAGATCGCCGCCGCCGGGATGGTGCTGGTCCGTAACACCGACGCCGTCCTGCCGCTCAACGCCGCGGCGCTGCGCAGCGTCGCTGTCATCGGCCACAGTGCCGCGGTCGCCCGCTTCCAGGGCGGCGGCAGCGCGACCGTCCGCCCCGCCACGGTCGTCTCCCCCCTGGAGGGGATCCGCGCGGCCCTCGGTGAGCAGGTGCAGGTCCGGTACGCCCTCGGGGCGAAGCTCTCCGCCGGGATGGTGCCCTTCGACCGCGACACCATCACCAACCCGGTCACCGGAGAACCCGGCACCCGGGTGCGGTTCCTCGGGGCCGACGACGCGGAGCTGTCCTGCGAGGACCGCCTGGCCTCGGACCTGCTGTGGGTGTTCAACGGCATCCCGGACGACACCGTGACCATCGAGGTCAGCACCCGCTACCTGCCGCGGGAGACCGGCACGGAGTGGATCGGTGCCTCAGCGAACGGAGCGACGGTCCTGACCGTCGACGGCACCGAGCGCCTGAACACCTGCCTGGTCGACGACCGCGACGCGCTGGGTGGATCATTCTTCGACCCCCCGTGCGCCAGCGCGGAGGTCCAGGTCACCGCAGGTGAACCCGTCGATCTCGTACTCAGGGTCTCGCCGCCCCTGGAGGGGACGTTCCGCGCGGCCGTCCTCACCCTCGGTACCGAGGTCATCCTGCCAGATGAGGAGACGGAGCTGTTCCGGGCCGCCGACCTCGCCCGGTCGAGCGACGTCGCCATCGTGGTCGTCGGCACCACCGCCGCCCTTGAGAGCGAGGGCTTCGACCGGACGACCCTGGCCCTGCCCGGCCGGCAGGACGACCTGGTCCACATGGTGGCAGCGGCCAACCCGCGCACGATCGTCGTGGTCAACTCCGGATCGCCGGTGCTCATGCCGTGGCGGGACGAGGTCGCAGCGGTGCTGCTGTCCTGGTTCGGCGGGCAGGAGTACGGCAACGCCCTCGCCGACGTGCTGCTCGGCCAGGAGGAGCCGGGCGGGCGGCTGCCAACGACCTGGCCGGCGGAGGAGGCGGACGTTCCGGTCCTCACCACCACCCCGACCGAGGGGGGCCTGGCCTACCGTGAGGGCATCCATATCGGCCACCGGGCCTGGCTGCGCGCAGCCCCCCAGCCGGCCTACCCCTTCGGGTACGGCCTGGGGTACACGACCTGGGAGCAGCGCGACGTCCGGGTGCCGGAGACGGTCACCATCGGCGAGCCGGTCCCGGTCACGGTGACCGTCGCCAACACCGGAACGCGGGCCGGCAAGCACGTCGCGCAGGTCTACCTCTCGCGGGCAGACAGCGCCGTCGAGCGCCCGGTGCGCTGGCTGGCCGGCTTCGCGGCGGTCACCGCCGCCCC
>JAFGOK010000036.1 GCA_016926535.1 Micromonosporaceae bacterium
AGCCTGGGGCGCTCTGTCACGATCGCGGACTCGATCATTCCGACGCTCAAGCAGTTCCCCAGTGTCCAGTGGGTCAAGATCTACGATCCGTCGGGACAGACTCAGCGGCCGTCAGGGAACAGCGACTCGATCCCGGTCTGCCTCGACCCGGACTCCTACGTGCCGATGTCCGGATAGGCGGCGCTCAGCGTACGGCGGAGAAATTCTGCTGCGACCGCTGGGGAGTACTGGCACCATCACGACCGTGACGTGGCATGTTCACCCCTTGTTCGATCTTCGACTGCACACCGCTCGGCTGCGGCTGCGGCTGCCGGCGCCCGAGGACCTGACGGCACTCGCCAACCTTGCGGCCGACGGTGTGCATGACCCGGCCGTCCAGCCCTTTACGGCAGCCTGGACCGATGCGTCGCCCGCTGAGCGAGCGCGGGCCACCATGCAGTACCACTGGTCGGCCTGGGCCGAGTGGCGACCGGAACGCTGGTCGCTCAACCTCGTGGTGGAGCGCGACGGGGTTATCGTCGGCACCCAGGGGCTCATGGCGCACGACTTCGCGGTCCTGCGGGAGGTGTCCACCGGCTCCTGGCTCGGTCAGCGGTATCACGGCCAGGGGATCGGCGCCGAGATGCGCGCTGCCGTGCTGGCGCTCGGTTTTGCCGGCCTCGGCGCCCAGCATGCCGTGTCCGGCGCTCACAGCGACAACCGTGCTTCCCTCAGGGTGTCGCGCAAGCTCGGCTACACCGACGACGGTATCGAGCACCACGCTGTCCGCGGCGCGGCTGTCACGACGATCCGGTTGCGGCTGGACCGGGCGGGGTGGCAGGCCCGGCAGCGGATCCCCGTTGAGATCGTGAATCTCGGACCGTGCCTGCCGGCGTTCGGCGTCGGGGACATCGACTCGACCTCGTCGGCGTTGCCGAGATAGACGGGACCTAGCGGGATCTACCACCACCCCGGGGGTGGCGCCGCTCGGATCGGAGGCCAGACGGGCATGGAGGTGCTCGTCGTGGTACGCGTCGTCGCCGTACCGGCGTGAGCTGCGGGTCGTGCCCTCGTGGCGGTAGCCGGCACGGCCGGCCACCGCACAGGAGGCCGGGTTGGCAGTGGCGTGCCACAGGACAACCCGATTCAGACTCAACTGGTGGGCGGATCAGGCCAGGCCGGCGTCATGGGCGAGTAGGGCAACCTGGACCCGGTTGGTCAGGTCCAGTTTGGTGAGCACCCTGGAGACGTGTGCCTTCACCGTGGCGACGCTCATGAACAGCTCCGCTGCGATCTCGGCATTGGACTTGCCCTCGCCGATCGCGACGGCGACCTCCCGCTCCCGCTCGCTGAGCCGGTCCAGCAGCTGCCCCGCCAGCTGGCGGCGGTCGGCTGGCCGGTCCCGGCCACCCGCTGCGACGTGGGCGATCAGCTGCCTGATCACCGTGGGCGACAGCATGGCTTCTCCGACACAGACCAGCTGGATCGCTTCGATGATCTTCGTTGGTGGGGTGTCCTTGAGGAGGAAACCACTGGCTCCGGCGCGGAGCGCCCGCAGCACGTGCTCGTCGGTATCGAAGGTGGTCAGGATAATGATGTGCGGGGCATCTCTGCCTCGGCGGAGCAACTCCGTCGCTTCCAGACCGTCCATTCTGGGCATCCGGATATCCATCAGGATCACATCTGGCCGGAGGTCGGCCGCTGCGGCGACCACCTGGCTGCCGTCCGAGACCTCTCCGACGATGACCAGATGCTTCACCCCGCCCAGCATCATGGTTAGGGCCGCGCGGACCAGCGGATCGTCGTCCACGACCAGGACGCGGATCTCACCGAGGGCGTTGCTGGGGTTCCCGGGGTTGCTGGGGTTCCCGGGGTTGCTGGGGCGCTGGGTCACGCTGGCCATGGTAGCCAGGCAAACACTCGAAAGCCGCCTGAGCTGGTGCGGCCGTGGTCGATCCGGCCTCCGCACAGTTGGACCCGCTCGGCCAACCCGATCAGGCCGGTGCCGGTTCCGGGGACCGCAGGCGCAGCCTGCGTCCCGGCCGCCTGGGGGTACGGGGTATCTCCGATCGGCGTGCGGTTGACCACCTCCACGGTCAGCCCCTGGCCCGGCCCCCCGGCGACGGTCAGCTCCACGGCGGTGCCCGGGGCGTGTTTGCGGGCGTTGGTCAACGCCTCCTGCGCCGCCCGGTAGGCGCTGCGGCCGATACTGGCCGGCGGCTGCTGGCCAGGCGGGGTCCGGTCGTGCAGTTGGAGGCGCATGCCGGCCTGGCGGGACTCCTCCACCAGCGCGGGCAGATCGGCCAGGGTGGGTTGCGGTGGCGGGGGAGTATCCCCGGCAGAGGTGTCCCGCAGCACGTTGATCACTTCTCGAAGATCCTGGAGCGCCTGGTGGGCGCTGGCTCGGATGACGCCGGCCATGCGGGAGATCTCCTCGGCGGGAGCGTCCGGGCGGAACTCCAGTGCCCCGGCATGCATGCTCAGCAGGGAGATCCGGTGCGCCAGCACATCATGCATCTCCCTGGCGATTCGGGTTCGTTCCAGGTGGCGCGCCTGCTCGACGCGCAGCACTTGCTCCGCTTCTGCCCGCCTGGCTCGGTCCTCCAGGGACAGCACCAGCTGGCGGCGGGCCCGCACGAACATCCCCCAGGCGACCACCGCCGCAAGGAATGCCCACAACAGGGTGATGGTTCCCCAGTACGGCAACTCATCATCCGGGCGGAGCGCGAAGTAGGGCAGGCCCAGCGCGGCGTGGATCCCACTGAGCAGCAGAGCCACCTGGTACCGGCGGTGCACCGCCACCGTGAACAATACGATGATGATGGCCAGACCGGCGGTTTCGGAGAACGCGGAAGCCGGTATCAGCGCGATTGCCAGCCCCACCGGCCACCGCCTCCGGAACCACAGCGCCGCGCATCCCAGCCCTCCGGCCAGCACGTCGGCCACCACGAGCCACTCGGGCAGATCCGGCGCCCCGGATCGCCAGGGCAGGTAGCGCAGGGCGAACCCGACCGACAGCAGGAACGCGGTCAGGTCAACCAGCCAGTCGCGGACCGAGCGGTGGGGCCGGCGCTCACTGGCGTGCGGCTGCCTCCGGTCGCTGAGGTGTGCCGGCAGCAGCCAGGGGAGCTCCGGGCCGGTCCCTGACCTGGAAGCTTCGCCTCTGCCGGCGGTGGCGGTGTCCACGTCGCCCTGGCCGGTCGCGGGAGCGTCCATGATCGTAATGGTAGTGCGCGGCACCCTTCTTCCGGTACCGACCGAAGTCGATGCCCGGGATCGACCTCAGTCGCGAAGTGTCGCCCGCTGGCCGAAGTTCAACTCGGGCGTCGACTGTCACCCTGGATAACATGATCGTGATAAAGCACCTGACCAAGCGGTACGGCCGGCACCAGGCCGTTGACGACGTCTCGTTCCGCTGCGAGGCGGGTACGGTGACCGGCTTTCTCGGCCCCAACGGGGCGGGGAAGTCGACAACCCTTCGCGTGATCTGCGGACTGACCAGGCCTACCTGCGGCACCGCGACCGTGCTTGGCGTGCCATACCGGCGGCTGGGTAATCCCGGCAGGAGAGTCGGGTCCATGCTGGATGCTTCAGCGCTCCACTCTGGACGTACTGGCCGGGAGACCCTGGCCCTGTCCGCGGCTCTGCTCGGCGTCCCGGCGGACCAGGTCGACACGATGCTGGGGCGGGTGGGACTCGATCGGCAGGCGGCCCGACGCCGGGTCGGCAGGTACTCCCTGGGCATGCGCCAGCGTCTGAGTATCGCTGGCGCGCTCCTTGGCGACCCGACAGTGCTGGTCCTCGACGAACCAGCCAACGGGCTGGACCCCGAGGGAATCTACTGGATGCGGCAACTGCTGCGGGATTTCGCTGATCGGGGCGGCACAGTGCTCCTGTCCTCGCACCTGCTCCACGAGGTGGAGGCCATCGCAGACCGGCTGGTGGTCATCAACGCCGGGCGGATCATGGCGCAGGGCCGCAGGCAGGAGTTGCTGGCAGCCTCGGGCACGCTGGTCCGCGCGGTGGATCCGACCGGGTTGCGGGCCTCCCTGACCGCGGCGGGTCTGGCCGTGGCGCCGGTTGCCCCCGCCAGCCCGTTCGCCGCTGGCGACGGCGCCCTGCTGGTGTCGGCGGACCCGGAAACCATCGGCCAGATTGCCGTCTCCGCCCGCATGGTGCTGCTGGAACTGCGTCCGGCCGATCACGGCGGGCTGGAACGGCTGTACCTGAACCTCACCGCCCCGTCCGACCAGGCCCCGAGAGAGAGTGAGCTCGTGCCGTGACTGTCCTCCAGCAGCGTCCCGAAACGCCCTTACCGCCCCTGCCACCCCTGCCGCCCCTGCCGCCCTTACCGCCCCTGCCGCCCCCACTGCTTCGGCTGACAGGGATCGAGCTGCGTAAACTCGTCGACACGCGTTCCGGGCGGTGGCTGGTCATTTCAATCGGGATCCTGATGGTGGCCGTGGCCGTGGTCCAGTTGATCGCGCTGAAGGACCCGCAGCAGACTTACCAGGCGTTCTTCTCGATGGCGCTGCTGATCGTGGGCCTGTTTCTTCCGGTCCTGGGCATCCTGTCCGTCACCAGCGAGTGGTCCCAACGCACGGCCCTGACCACGTTCGCGCTGGTCCCGGCACGGCACCGGGTGATGACGGCCAAGCTGGCCGCGGGTGCGCTCACCGCTGGGCTGTCGGTGGTGGCCAGCCTCGGGCTGGCGGCGCTCGCCTGCCTGGCAGCCAGCGCCCTGGGCGGGGCCGGGACGTGGAACCTCACTGCGGCAGCGGTCGCCAACGCTGTGGTCTTCCAGCTGGTCAACATGCTGATGGGAGTGGCCTTCGGCATGCTGCTGCTCAACTCGCCGCTGGCGATCGTGGTCTTCTTCGTGGTGCCGACGCTGTGGTCGGTGCTGATCGGGCTGGCATCCGCTGCTCGCACCATTGCCCGGTGGCTGGATCTCGGCCAGGTCCTGGAACCGCTGCTGATGGACTCGGCACCAACGCAGGCAGAGTGGGCCCACCTGGGCGCGGCGACGCTGGTCTGGCTGGTCCTCCCGCTGATCCTCGGGGCCGTCCGGGTCATGCGGGCGCAGGTGCAGTAACGAGACATGATCAGCGGCGATTGGCCGTTAATTTGTGCGGAGTCCGGTGGTTGCGCGGAGCTTGGCCGGTGCTGTGGCACCCACCAGGCTCCGCGTAACCGCAATGCTCCGCGTAACCGCAATGCTCCGCGTAACCGGTCCAGGGCTTCACGTCCTGGCCGGATTCAGCGGACGAACGTCGAGGGCGCGTCTCGTGGATCTACTCCGCGACGCAACTCAGCGACGCTGGCGGCGCGTCCCCGCCGTCGATGACGTACCCGAAGGTTGTGGACGCCCCGGCGGCGAGGGTGCCGTTCCAGGTCTCGTTGCGGACCGTCATCGTGCTGCCGTCAGCGGTCATCACACCGTTGAAGAAGCTGCGCACGCTCTGGTCGTCGCCGAGGGTCCAGCTCACCCGCCAGCCACGGATCTTCTCGCTGCCCGCAGTGACGGTGATCTCGGCCTGGTACCCGCTGGGCCAGGAATCCTTGGCCTTGAACGACGCGCTGCACGTCCCGGTGGAGGTCCCTGCCGAGGACGACGCACCCGGGGTCGGCGGGGCTGTGGACGTCGTGTAGTCGACCTGCTGGTAGGGGACCGTGCAGCGGGGCTCGCAGTTGTCTGGCAGGTCGAACGTGTAAACCCGGCCATCGTTGACGTACTCGTCGTTGACGTCGCGGACCCGAACCGAGAACCGGGTGCCCCCCGGCTCGTACGGTTTGAGGACGAAGGACTGACCCATGTCACCGTTCATCGTGGAGTCGACCCACTGGCCCCCGGACCAGGACTCGACGCCGTGGATGCCGTTGGCCAGGTGCGAGAAGGATGCCGCTGCCCACCAGGTCTCCGCGCCTTGCATGAAGCCGATCTTGATGTCCCCGGAGTAGGCGGGTGCCGGGATGAACTCCCAGCTGACGTGGCGGTTGTTCCAGTGGTCCGGCAGCAGGTTGCCCACCAGCTTGCCGTCCTTGGCAAACTGGTCCAGCGACTGGTCGTGCAGGTCGATGTGGTACGGGTCGTTGCGGCACCAGGCGTTGTCGTCGCCACAGCTGTCCTCGACCAGCATCTTCAGGGTGGCGCCGTTGAACTCGTCGGCGACCCACTCCCCACCCCGGCAGAACGGCTGGGTGATGTCGCCGTCGTTGGTGCCGGTGCAGAAGTCCCCGATGGTCACCTGGACCCAGCGGCCGCAGTTGTGGCCGTTGTCATACATGCCGATTTTCGGGTCGCCCTCCGGCATCGGCCGCTGGTAGTACACGTGATCGTTGGGGGCGTTGTAGACATTGAGCGCGATGTAGTCGAGGCTCTCCAGCTGGGCCTCGGTGGTGCCGCAGCCGCCGTAGGGGCCACCCAGGCCGAAGAAGTGGGTGGCGTTGCCCGTGAC
>JAFGOK010000279.1 GCA_016926535.1 Micromonosporaceae bacterium
CAGCCGGATCGGCCTGGCCATTGGCGTCCTGCGGGGCGAAGCGCTCGTAGTTGTGCACGTGGCCGTTGACCACCAGTTCAGCGTGATGCTCATACAGGGCCTGATGGTGCCGTTGCCGGTTACGGCTCCGGTGACGGTGATCTCGTACCAGGTGGAGGCGCGTACTGAGCCCAGGATCGCCAGGGTCGGTCCGTCCATGGCCGGCTGCTTGTTCCAGGTCAGGCCAGTCTCCGACCAGGTGGTGGACGAAACAGTCTTGATGGTGCCGCCGGTGGCGGCACCAGAGTTGCTGCTGGAGGCGTGCAACCGCAACCGGGCGGCCGTGACCCGCTCGGTCAGCCCGCTGATGGTGAAGGTCGCGAACACCCGCCGGGTCGGATAGGCATCGGCGACTAGCTGGCTGGACTGCCCGTAGTTGGTGGTCGGGGTGTCCCGCTGAGTGAAGGCGTCGGCTGTCGGGGTGAAGGTCCGGGTAGCGGCCTGTGCTGGGGAGGCCGGCACGATCACCGCCAGGGTCGTGACGATGGTCGTGGCGAGGGCTGCGGCGAGCGCTTGACGAGCGCGCATGGTTCCTCGTTGTCCTTTCCGCCGTTGGATGCCAGCGCGGCCGCATCCCGTGCGGCCGTGGCCAGACCCTACGAGCCAACGGCGGCGATCGATGAAACAGCTCGCCAGCGAAACATGAACCCTCGGCTACCAGTTGTCTGTGGACGGTCTGGTCAGGAACGTTCGATACCGCTCACGCCGACGGTGGGGTGCGGCCCGGCCCGGCTTCGCCCTTCACCCATTGTTCGCCCAAGTCGCATGGCGGCGTTCCACAACCGACTGCCACGATGTTGCAATGCGAATCTTGAGGATTATGATCCCCTTGGCGCTGCTTGCCGCCCTGGTACCGCCCACTGGCGCCCGTGCGATGGCGCGATCCGCCCCTGCGTTCCACGATGCGACTGCCGTCATCGAAACCCCCTCTTTGTTCGACGACGTGGAGGGGGGTGAGGCTGACGCAGACGATCCGGCGATCTGGGTGCACCCGACCCACCGCGAGGCGAGCCTCGTGATCGGTACCGCCAAGAACGCCGGGCTGCGAGTGTACGACTTGCGCGGGCGGGAGGTGCAGACGATCCCCACGCTGCCAACGCCCGGACCGAACGATGCGGCCAGTCGGTTCAACAACGTCGACCTGGTGTCAGGATTCTGGCTCGGCAGCCGCCGAGTCGACCTTGCGGTCGTCACCGACCGGGGCAGGGACCGGCTGCGGGTGTACCGGATCGATCCGCGGGCGGCGGCCCGGAACAGCGCGCCGCTGGTGGATGTGACTGTCCCCGATGTGCCGCCAGTGTTCGCGGGGAACGAGGCTGAGATCAACGAGCAAAACACGGCCTACGGTCTGGCGACCTTCACCAACGGCAAGGGTGCTTTCGCCGTGGTCAGCCAGCGCAATCGCACCACGCTGCACCTCATGGAACTGGTGGCTCAGGGTGACCAGGTGGGATACCGGCGGGTTGACGCACTACGGCTGCCTGCGACCCTCCAATTGCCCACCGGTGCCGTCTGGGCCCCGTGCGGCGAGCCCGGCGAGTTGCCGCAGGTTGAGGGTATGGTGGCCGACCCGGCCGCAGGTGCGCTCTACGCCGCCCAGGAGGATGTCGGGTTCTGGAGCATCGGAATCACCAGCGGGCGGTTCACCGGTGTCCCGCGACTGATCGACCAGGTACGCGAGTATGGGGTCCCAGCCAGCTACAACCCGGAGACCGAGGAATGCACTGTCCACAGGGACCAAGACCCCGGGGCCGGCGGGTCGATCGCCGCTGATGTGGAGGGACTGACGATCTACCAGACCGGTCAGCGCGGTGGCGTGGTGCTCGCCTCTGGTCAGGGCAACAGCACGTTCCACGCCTATGACCGGATCAGCCTGCGGCCGCTCGGGCGGTTCCGCGTGGTCGAAGGGCCGCGCGTTGACGGCGCCGAGCACTCCGATGGCGCGGCCGTGGTGGCCACGCCGCTCCCGGGCTTCCCTGCTGGCCTACTCGTGGTCCAGGATGGCGCCGATGCCACCGGTACCCCCGCGGCGGCGGCCCGCGCCACCACGAACTACAAATACATCGACTGGCGCTTGGTGCTCGACAACACCAGATCAAATAGCTAGACACAAGTCACAGCAATCCGGCATCGATCAGACCCCCTCCGGAAGTCATTTGGCTCCGTTGAAGGCCAGCCACTGCCGGAAACTCGGAGGTAGAAGCCGGCCTCTGGGAAAGGTCAGCGTCGCAAGGACCTCCGGTTGAAGGAGGCGAGCCTCGGTCAGCACGTTTCGGATGGCCGTTGCGGCGGGCGGCGGCTTCAGCGTCGAACGGCGACGTACCGCCGGCCCGCCCCGGAGAGCCGTCAGCGAGTGGTGGTGGTGGTGGTGATCGTCGTCGTTGGCCAGGTCCAGCGGCGGTGCAGCCAGAGGGCGAGGTAGACCAGGCCGACGAGAACGGGGACCTCGATGAGGGGGCCGACGACCCCTGCGAGGGCCTGGCCGCTGGTGACGCCGAAGACGCCGATGGCCACGGCGATGGCCAGTTCGAAGTCGTTGCTGGCTGCGGAGAACGCCAGGGCTGCGGTACGTGGGTAGGTCAGGCCCAGCCAGCGGGCGATGGCCAGCGCACCGAACCACATGATGGCGAAGTAGACGAGCAGGGGCAGGGCGATGCGGGCGACGTTCCAGGGTTCGCCGGTGATGGTCTTCCCTTGCAGGGCGAAGAGGACCACGACAGTGAACAGCAGCCCGCAGAGGGCCACCGGGCCGATTTTCGGCAGGACGGTGGACTCGTACCAGTCGCGGCCGCGCCGGCGCTCCCCGACAGCGCGGGTGAGGTAACCGGCAAGGAGTGGGATGCCCAGGAAGATCAGGACGGTCTTGGCAATACTCCACATGCCGACGTCGAGGTCGGTGGTTGGCAGGCCCAGCCAGCCGGGCAGCACCATGAGGTAGAAGTAACCCAGGGCGGCGTAGGTGAGGACCTGGAAGATAGCGTTGAGCGCGACGAGGACAGCGGCCATCTCCCGGTCGCCGCAGGCCAGGTCGTTCCAGATCAAGACCATGGCGATGCAGCGGGCAAGGCCGACGAGGATCACGCCGGTGCGGTACTCGGGCTGGTCGTAGAGCAGCAGCCAGGCCAGGGCGAACATGACCGCCGGTCCGATGATCCAGTTGAGCAGCAGGCTCGCGGTTATCATGCGTTTGTCCGCTGTGACCAGGCCGATCTCGTTGTAGCGGACCTTGGCCAGGACCGGGTACATCATCAGCAGCAGGCCGAGGGCGATCGGCAGCGAGGTCTCGCCGACCTTGACCGCGTCGAGGGCGTCGTCGAGGCCGGGAACCAGCCTGCCGAGCAGCAGGCCGAGCAGCATGGCTGCGCCGATCCAGACCGGCAGGAACCGGTCGGTGGCGGAAAGTCTCGCCGTCACCGACGCTGTCTCGTCGCCGGTACCGGCTGGTTTCGTGGTCATGGGCAGGCTCTCCTGGTGGGGTCTGCGGCGGTCGCCTCAGCGCGTTCGGCCAGGCGGGCCAGATGGGCGGCCAGGTCGTGGAAGGCCGCTGGGACCAGGCGGTAGTAGGTGTACCGCCCGGCGGGCTCTGCGGCGATGAGCCCGGCTTCCCGCAGGAAGCGCAGGTGGTTGGAGATGTTGGTTTGCCGGGCCCCGGTGAGTTCCACCAGGTGGCAGGTGCACAGCGGTTCCCGGCTGAGCAGATCGACGATCGCCGCCCGCAGCGGGTCGGCCAAGGCCCTGATCATCCCGTCGGGTTCCACGTCGGGTTCCACGTCGGGTTCCACCGTGAGGGCAGGGCCACCGGATCCGGTGTCCTGGGGCGGTGGTGCCGTCATGGCGAGCACGTCCTTTCAACCTGGTCGGGGTGGGGCCAGGGTTGGAGACTTGGGCGACCCCACCAATCACATCACCTCAGGATGATATCAGTTGCGGCTGATAAGTGTTGACGAGAGCGACAACCACCCCCGGAGGCCCTTGCGCGATCCGATCCAGTCAGTAATCATTGAGTCAATGAATGCTGACTCTTTCTCAATCGAGGGGCGGGCTCGGATCCACGCCGCCCTCGGCGACCCGACCCGGCTGGCGATTATCGACGCCCTGATCCCGGGGGACGCCTCTCCCGGGGAGGTCGGCCGGGCCCTGGAGCTGCCCACCAACCTGATCGCCCACCACGTGCGGGCTCTGGAGGACGCCGGTCTGGTCACCCGCACCCGCTCGCAGGGCGACCGGCGGCGCACCTACCTGCGGCTGCGCCCAGAGGTCCTGGCCGGGCTGGCCTTGCCCAGCCCGACACCAGCCACAAGGGTGGTGTTCGTCTGCACCCGCAACTCGGCCCGCTCCCAGCTGGCAGCGGCCCTGTGGACCCAGCACACCCACCGCCCAGCGGCCTCCGCCGGCACCGACCCAGCACCCCAGGTACACCCCCGGACCGTCACCACCGCCCACCGGCACGGCCTGCGGCTGGACCCTCTGGCCACAGCCCGCCTCGACACCATCCTCACCCCCGACGACCTGATCATCGCCGTGTGCGACCAGGCCCACGAGAGCCTCCCCGGACGCACCCGGCTGCACTGGTCGGTGCCCGACCCGGTCCCCGCCGACACCGACGCCGCGTTCGAAGCCGCGTTCACCGATCTGGCCGGACGCATCCAGCGCCTGGCCCCCGCCAACTCATCCTGTCCCACCCCGTGACTGGAGACTCCCATGCGCCTGCTGATCATCGGCGGCAGCGATGCCGCCATCAGCGCCGGGCTCGCCGCCCGCCAGCACGACCCATCGGTCGAGGCCACCCTGCTGGTCGCCGACCACTACCCCAACTTCAGCATTTGCGGTATCCCGTACCACGTCTCCGGCGAGGTCCCCGACTGGCGACATCTGGCCCACCGCACCGCGGACGACCTCGACCGGGCCGGACTGGGCATCCGGCTGGGCCACCGGGCCACCAGCATCGACCCCGGCGGGCACACCGTCACCGCGACCACCCCATCGGGCGATCGAGTCACCTTCGACTACGACCGACTGGTCATCGCCACCGGAGCCGTCCCCGCGCGCCCCCCGATCAAAGGTCTCGACCACCTCGGACCAGGCGACGGGGTCCACCAGCTGCACACCATGGACGACACCTTCGCCTTCCTGAACTCCCTGGACCAGCGGCATGCCCGCAGCGCGGTGATCGTCGGCGCCGGCTACATCGGCCTGGAGATGGCCGAGGCCCTGACCACCCGAGGTCTGGCCGTGACCGTCCTGGAGCAGCTCGATCAGGTCATGCCCACCATCGACCCGGAGCTGGCCGATCTGGTCGCCAAGCACCTCAGCGAGCGGGGAGTCGACCTTCACACCGGCACCAGGGTCGCCACGATCGCCGCGGAGGGCGACCGGCTGCGGGTGGACACCGACCGGGGGGTCCACCACGGGGACGTCGTCCTCGTGGTCACCGGGGTGCGCCCCGACGTCACTCTTGCCACTAGCGCCGGGGTCCGCCTCGGCGAGCGCGGCGCCCTCGCCGTCGACCGCCGGATGCGCACCAACCTCCCCGACATGTACGCCGCAGGGGACTGCGCGCACACCTACCACCGGCTGCTGAAGCGGGACGTCTACCTGCCGCTGGGTACCACCGCACACAAGCAGGGACGGGTCGCCGGCGTCAACGCCGCTGGCGGCGACACGATCTTCGCCGGTTCCCTGGGAACCCAGACGGTCAAGGTGTTCGACCTGGTGGTCGCCGGCACCGGCCTGCGCGACGAGACGGCCCGGCAGGCGGGCTTCGACCCGGTCACCGTGGCCACCGTCGCCGACGACCACAAGGCGTACTACCCCGGGGCCACCCCGATCCACGTGCGCGTCACCGGCGACCGGGCCACCGGCCGGCTGTTGGGGGCGCAAATGGTCGGCCGCAGCGGCGCGGAGATCGCCAAACGGGTCGACACCTACGCCACCGCGCTCGCCTTCGAGGCCCGGGTGGCCGAGATCGCCGACCTCGACCTGTCCTACACCCCTCCCCTGGGCAGCCCCTGGGACGCCGTCCAGCTCGCGGCCACCGCCTGGGGACAGGGTCCTGGACGTTGACCGCCAGCGGAGTCAGCGTTGTCACCAGACGCGGATGCCACGGTACTTGCCGATGGACATCGCTGGTCACGGACACGGGACGGTGGAGACGCACCCCGGGCCGGCGGAGGACGAGGGCCGCCAGTCAGCTGCCGCTGGCCGCAGTGGTCAGCAGCTCGGTGACCTGGGTCTTGGTGGGCACCCGCCCGGACATGACCACCTGCTCGTCGACGACCAGGGCCGGGGTGGCCATGACGCCGTAGCTGACGATCGTCGGGTAGTCGGTGACCGCGGTGATCTCAGCGGACAGGCCGAGGTCGGCTACAGCCTCCCGGGCCAATCGCTCCAGGGTGTGGCAGTTGGGACAACCCGAACCAAG
>JAFGOK010000280.1 GCA_016926535.1 Micromonosporaceae bacterium
CCATCGCTGGCCCCTGCCCCGGCAGCGGCGATGCGGTCGCGGCGGCGGGGAGGGACCGAGCCTGCGACGTCTATCGTTTCTCGCATGACGAGAGTCGCGGCAATCGACTGTGGTACGCACAGCATCCGGCTGCTGGTCGCCGAGGCGCCTGCCTGCGGATCGACGTTAACCGACATCATCCGGCGGATGGAGATCGTGCGCTTGGGGGAGGGCGTCGACCGGACCGGGCGCCTCGCCCCGGCCGCGATCGAGCGGGCGCGGATTGTCCTCTGCGACTACGCCAGGCAGATCTCCGAGGCTGGAGCTGACCGCATCAGAATGGTCGCGACAAGTGCCTCTCGGGATGCCGAGGACGCCGAGGAGTTCCGGCGCATGGTGAAGGAGACCCTGGGCATCCCGCCGGAGGTGATCAGCGGGGACGAGGAAGCTCGGCTGTCGTTCGCTGGGGCCGTGTCGAACCCGCCACCCGACCTTCCAGATCCGGTCCTGGTCGTGGATCTCGGCGGCGGATCGACCGAATTCGTCGTTGGGCGCTGGGACGGGACGGTAACCCACGCGGTCAGCGTTGACGTCGGGTGCGCAAGGATGACAGAGCGGCACCTGCTGGCAGACCCCCCGACGGTCGCCCAGCGTGAAGCAGCCCGCGAGGAGATCGCCGCCCTGGTCGACAGCGCGTTCGACGCCGTATCGGGTGGTCAGCCGCGATCGATGATCGGATTGGCGGGGTCCATCACCACCGTTGTCGGGATTGCCTATGGCCTTGACCAGTACCGTCCTGAGATGATCCACCATGCTCGGATCACCTATTCGGCCATCGCGAGGATCTGCGATGAGTTGCTGGCGGCGACCCGCGCGGAGCGGCTGGCCATCCCCGTCATGCACCAGGGAAGGGCAGCGGTGATCGGGGCTGGGGCGCTGATCCTGCGGACCGTCATGGAGCGGTTCGGTTTCGACGAACTGGTGGCGAGCGAGCATGACATCCTCGACGGTATTGCCTGTTCGCTGACCTGAGGCGATCCTCGTAGTGGCAAGCTATCGGGTGGAGAAACATCACTATTGTGAACAACAAGAAGTATCAGATGGTAAGTGTAGAACTGCAACATGGTAAATAGAGGCTTACCCACCCAATTGTCGGGACCTCTCATTTCGGAAGG
Organism: Micromonosporaceae bacterium; assembly: GCA_016926535.1. Lineage (GTDB taxonomy): Bacteria > Actinomycetota > Actinomycetes > Mycobacteriales > Micromonosporaceae > JABDRL01. The sequence continues at coordinate 1,155 of JAFGOK010000280.1, forward strand.
ATGGTCATGCCTGAAGAAGCCGCGCCCCGGCGTGAGGGCGAGTCGAGCGTCACGCAACCGGCCGGTGCTGCAGAGGCCGTTCCGGTGGAGGCCGTTCCGGTAGAGGCCGCAGGAGCCGGCGACGAGGCACTCGCGGCGCCTGACCAACCCGCAGCGCTGGCATTGCAGGCCGTCGGTAGTCCTGCGGAGACGACGGCGGCTGTGGCTGAGCCTGCGGAGACCGTGGTTGCCGTGGCTGAGCCCGCCGAGAGCGCCGCGATCGGCAGTGACGGCGGCGGAGTGACGCCGCCCAGGGCCAACTGGTGGCCGGTCGGCCTTGGCCGACTGGTCCTCGGCCAAGGGGCACTCTCGAAGCCGATCATTACTGTTGTCGCCATCGCAGCCCTACTGGTCGTTGGTGGCATGGTCGGCGGCATCGCGCTTTACCTCAATCGGGATCAAGGCACGACGGCCGCGGCGGGGGACTGCCTTGCCGGCGACGGGATCGATCCTGGTAGCCGCAAGACCCACAAGGTCAGCCTCAAGACGGTGAGCTGCGCCGGGGCCTCCGCGAAGTACAAGGTCGTCGGTCGGATCGAGGACAAGCCAGAATCGGTGGCCGAGGCGGAGAGCGAGCTGTGCGATCGGTTCCCTGGAACCCAGTTCATCTACTGGGAGGGCGCTGCGGGCGAGAACGGAACAGTACTCTGCCTTGCGACAAACCAGGCAGGTTGAGCTTTCTCTATCTTCTTTCCTTTTCTTCCGGTTCCTTCGGGAGAGCCGGTTCGGTGCTGCCCAATCGCCGAAGCACCGCCCGATGCGGTCCCGGCCGTCACGTGATGAACAACCCCAGACGCCGCATCCCGGCCAGCCAGTCCCGCCCGGTGCGCCTGCAGTAGTGCAGAAACAGCGCGATACTGCCCGCATACGAGCGGGTGGTCAGCTCCGATCCGTCCCGGCCCAGCCGCACGTGACGCAGAAACGCGTTCGCGTGCGTCACGACCGTCAGATCCTCGTCGAGGACCGTCCAGTACCGAACCCCCGAGGGCAGTCTCACTGGGAACGCCCGCATATCCATCTCCTGGTATTGCGGTGGTCATCGTCCACAGTCACCAGCCACAAAATTGCATACCAGGGGATTCGTTGCGAAACAGGCGGTGCGTCGCCTTCCGTGTAACGTCCTGCGACACGAACGCGAATTTAAGAGAAGGCCGGATCGCTGCCTGTGATGGGATCGCTGTTCACTGTTGGGTGCGGTGTCCGTGGTGCGGTGTCCGTGGTGCGGTGTCCGTGGTGCGGTGTCCGTGGTGCGGTGTCCGTGGTGCGGTTTGCGGTGTGTGGGTGGTTGTGCCGGCTTCGCTGTGCTGCGCCGGCAGCAGGACCATCGATATGA
>JAFGOK010000037.1 GCA_016926535.1 Micromonosporaceae bacterium
CTCACCGATCTCCGGATGGTGCAGGCGTTTGACCCCGCTGCGGTGAAGCCGCACGTCGTGGGCCGCCCACCAGGTGCGAAACACCTCACTGCGGGTGGACAGCTCTCCGATCAGGTCGGTCAACCCCCGGTCGTATGGGTCCCGGTCACCCGCCGGTTCCCGCCGTAGGCTGGCAGGCCCGCCCGCTCCGGGGTGATCCTGGCCCGGCGGGTGGTCAGGAAGTCGCGAACCTCATCTCGGCTGTTCACATCCTCGACGCTACGACCGGCGCCAGCAGTCTGGGAGGCTTTGGCATTACCAGGAACAGCAGAAACTCCCTCACCCGCGCCGAGGGAGTCCAGGCCGCCCGATGCTGCCTTGGCGGCATCATGTATGGGACAGCAGCGCCGATCGATTTCTGAGACTATGGCTCCCTGCACGCAACATCAAACCGATAAGAGGACATATGCGCTTTCGTACGCCACTTGCCGTCGTTCTGGCGACCGTGCTGCTCACACTGGTCGGGGCCGTGCCCGCCCAGGCCGCTACCACCAATCAGACCTACCGGGTCTGGCAATGGAACGTGGCCGGGGCGAGCATGCACAACGCCTCGACCACAGACAATCTCATTCCCCTGTTGACCGGTTCGGTCACGAGCCGAAACGCCGATTTCGTCGGTCTCAACGAGCTTTGTCGCCAGCAGTACAACGCGATTGTTGACAGTCTCCGAGCTGCGGGCTGGCCACAGGATTCGTCCAACTTCGCCCGGTTCGAAGTGGCGCACCCGACCGCGTGTAACGGCGCGGGTGAGGGGATCGCGATCTTTAGCAGGATGGCGTTGGGGAGTGCCGACCGGTATGACCTGGCAGAGGACCCAGGTTACGTTGAGCGACGCAAGCTGCTGTGCGCCCCGCTGGCGGCCCGCCCCTCGATGCGGTTCTGCGTGACACACACCAGCCCGTGGAGCTACGACGTCAGTGCCCAGCAGTTGACGGAGGTCAAGCAACACCTGGAGGACTACGAGGCCGGCGGGGGCACGGTGATCATTGCTGGAGACCTCAATGTCCACCCGCACTACGGCCGGCTGGACGACTGGTACTCATCGAGTCTCGACGTCCCCAACAACTCCCGCAACACCGGCTCATACCGGGAACTCGACGACGCGGACAGCGCCAACTGCCTCGGCTACGGCGAGCAGACCACGGAGAACAACACCTCGGGTCTCTGCGGCCAGTCTTCCAAGATCGATTTTATCTTCGCCCGGGAAAACCACATCGTCGGCGCATACGATGCCGATTCACTCGGCATCTCGCAGGGGTGCACGATCGGCGCCTGCTCGGATCACCGAATCCTGGTGGGAACGGTGACCCTCACCGTCGCCTCGTGATCGCCGGATGCTGACACGGTCTGCTCGCCAGAGCCTGTGCTCTGGCGAGCAGACCGTCCTCGGCCAGCTCGTTGACTCGCAGTCCGAAAGCCAGATCAGGTCATGCGGGTTTCGCGGTGGCGAGCAGGTAGATCTGGACCTCCGGCGGTGTCTCCTCGGTTGCTGGAGCGTACGTGCGGATCGCCTGAGAGACGATTTCGAATCCCGCACCACGCAGGACCTTCTGGAGCTGCCCGACTGGCCAGGCACTGACTCGCACGGGATGCCCGAGGAACGGGATGGTCACATCGTCCAGGTCGGCGTCGACCATGCCGAGGGCCAGGCAGCCTTGGGGCCGTAGCAGCTGCCGTAGCGTGTTGAGCGTGTCCACAATCACCGGCTTGGGCAGCATCAGCAGCGAGAAGAACGCAACGATCGCGTCGAATGTTCCCCAGCCGGGTTCGAGAGCGGTGACGTCCTGGTGCACGAACGTCGCGTCGGGAACATTGTGCCGTGCCAGCTCGATCATGACCGGGGAGATGTCGATCCCAGTGACCCGGCAGCCGCCGTCGACCAGCCGGCGAGCCGTTGGCAACCCGGTGCCACAGCCCACATCCAGCACATGAGCTTCAGCCGGCAGTCGCTTCAGCAGCAGATCGCAGGTGCGCAACTGCCCATCCCTATGGGGAAACGCCTCGTCGTAGCGGTCACCGATCCGGTCGAACGCCGCCGCCTGCTGGTCTTGCCGGCCGGTCCACCGCTCATCCTGCCCATTCAGTAGCGTCATCGGGCCACCCTACGGGCCAGGAGTCCCGATCTGTCTATCGCGTGTCTGTCTATCGCGTGTCAGGCAGGAGCGCCCGCGTGCCTACCTCGCGACGAATGATGGTGCCTGAGCGGTAGCTGCACTGCTGCATCGTGCGGTCTCCGCGATTGCTCCCGCATTGACGAGGATTTTCGGGACTCGGCGGATGCTCGGGGATGCCCGGCGGATGCTCGCGCGGCGGATCTTGACGCCCATGGGGCTCCGCATTGCCCAAGGACTCCGCGCTGATGCCTGTCGTGCGGCGCAGAGCGGGTGATCTACCCCTGGAAGCGAGTTCGTTTGTGACCATATGATCCGCTTGAAGCGGAGACAGTGCTGCGTTCAGCCGTCGCGTCTGGGCCTCGGCTCGCTCTGGCGAGATCCACGAGGCACGCCCCAGGGGCTGGACAAGGTGATCAGTGGTCATGACCGGCCAGTTCGGGGAGGGAGGAACAGCGCTGAACTTCTCAGGACGGCGGTAAGACCGCCGATGGAGAGGCGTGGCCGTAACCACTCGCCAACCGTTGATGTTCTGGGCGTACCTTGCCGGCATGCTGTCGCTGGTTGCGGTCCATCCGATGCTGCCGGTACTGGGGCAGGACCTGAACTACGTTGTGGTGACCCTTGGCGCGGTGCCACCGATCGTCTACGGCTACTGGCGGGTTCGTTCGGACTACACCCTGCCCTGGATTCTGATCCTGATTGCCATGGCATCGTTCTCCATGGCGTCACTGGTCTGGTTCTTCGGCGCACATGGCCCACCTGACCTGCGGCCACTCGTCGAAGGATCTCGGGCGCTGGGGACCCTCGGAAAGATCATCATCCTCACGACGACCGTGGTAATAGTGATCCGTCGCGGTCGGAACGACACCGGTGGCATCCTGGACACAACGATCATCTCGATGGCGGTCAGCGGCGTCCTCTGGGATTACCTTCTGCTGCCCAGCATGCGGGCAGACGGTGATGGTCCCCTCGCAATGATCGGAATGTTCACCTCCGTATTTGTGCTGGCCGGCGTCCTTGGAACCCTGGTCCGATTGATCCACACAGCCGCGCAGCGGCTGCTGTCGCTCTGGCTGATGTCCGCGAGTCTTGGTGCGGCGCTGTTGTCCACCATCATTGGCGAACTCCAGTCGGTTCCTATGATGGGGACGCGCCCGCCCTGGACCGATATGGTGCTGATGTGCTCGTTCATTCTCATGGGGAGCGTCGGGCTGGAACGTGACTCCCCGCTCCTGGTTCAGGAGGGGCCGACTCCCGACGACGTGCTGTCCCGGGGACGCCTGGTGTTTCTCGGGGTCTCGGTTGCCTCGATTCCCGTGATCGGTGGCGGTCATCAGCTCATTGGCGGACAGGTGGACGGGGTACTGCTGGCCGTTGGTGGCTTGGCGATCGTCGCACTGGTCATGATCCGCGTGGGCATGCTTTCGGCGCAGCGTAACCGTGCCCAGCAGGCGCTGCTCTACCAGGCGACCCATGATGAGTTGACTGGACTCGCCAACCGCCGGGCCTTCGTCGCGACGGCGGCGCGCGAGCTCAGTTGCCCCGATCGGCCGGGCCAGCCGCTCATCCTGTTCTGTGATCTCGATGGATTCAAGGCGGTCAACGACCGGCTTGGCCACGCTGCGGGCGATCAGTTGCTTGTCGAGGTCGGCGGCCGGCTGCGCGACGGCGTGCGCGAGGGTGACACGGTCAGCCGGTTCGGCGGGGATGAGTTCGTCATCCTGTGCTGGGCCGAGCCAGGCAACGAGATGTCGATCGTCACGCGAGTCGCAGAGGCGGTTTACCGTCCAATCGAGATCTGTGGCGAGTTGGTCCAGGTTGGCATCAGCATTGGGGTGACCGTCGCGGCGGCTGGCGGGGCGCTTCCTTGCGGGGCACTGTCTGGCGGGGCACTGCCTGGCGGGGCACTGCCTGGCGGACCAGTCAGGGACCTGGTCGCCGAGGACCTGGCAGAGCAGGCGATCAAGCGGGCTGACCTGGCGATGTACGAGGCCAAGCGGCGGCACCGGGC
>JAFGOK010000281.1 GCA_016926535.1 Micromonosporaceae bacterium
ACCCCCTCGTTGATCATGTTCGAATGAGCCGGGCCATGCCCGGCCGTCCGACCGCGAAGGCTGACCATGACCCACCCACCCATCCCCGACCACCAGCACGGCCCAGCTCCGAGACCGTGGGCGACCGCACCGACCACCACCCCGGCAGGCTCCGCGAGTGCCTCTGCCGGCAGTGCCTCTATTGGCAGCGCTTCCATTGGCAGCGCCTCTGTCGGCAGCGCTCCCGTGCGCAGCGCCTCTGCAGGAGCCGGTGCCGGTGCCGGTGCCGGGGTCATGGCAGCCCAGTCGGGGCCTCCAACCGAGGCGGAAGCCCACGTGTTCGCCGAGATGGTCAGCCGGCTGGCCGCCTCGGTCGGCTCCGTGGTGCTCGGCAAGCCAGAGGTCATCCGGCTCGCGCTAACCGCGCTCCTCGCTGAGGGCCATGTCCTCGTCGAGGATGTGCCGGGGGTCGGCAAGACGACCCTGGCTCGGGCGATCGCAGCCAGTGTCAACGCGGTGTGGCGGCGGATCCAGTTCACCCCCGACCTGCTGCCGAGCGATGTGACCGGGGTGACCATCTACAACCAGGCGACCCGGGGTTTCGAGTTCCACGATGGTCCGATCTTCGCGAATATCGTCATCGCCGACGAGATCAACAGAGCCTCCCCGAAGACCCAGTCGGCACTGCTGGAGGTCATGGAGGAGCGCCGGGTCACGGTCGACGGGGTCCCCCATCCGGTGCCGCGCCCGTTCCTCGTCGTCGCCACCCAGAACCCGGTCGAGATGGACGGCACCTACCGCCTGCCAGAGGCCCAGCTCGACCGGTTCCTCATGAAGCTGTCCGTCGGGTACCCGAACGAGACCATCGAGATCGAGGTCCTGCGGGGCGCCGGCGCCGGGCGCAGCCCTGACACCCTGGAGCCGGTCGCGGACACCGCGCTCGTCAAGCAGCTGATCTCGACGGCGCAGCGGGTCTACATCGCCGATCCGCTCTACGCCTACGCGGTGCGGCTCGCGGCGGCGACCCGCACCCACCCCCGGGTCCGCGTCGGGGTCAGCCCCCGCGGGGTCATCGCGCTGACCAGGGCAGCCAGGGCGTTCGCCCTGACGGCCGGGCGGGGGTTCGTGCTTCCAGAAGATGTCAAAGCCCTCGTCGAGGCGGTGTTCGCCCACCGCCTCCTGCTGTCGCCCGACGCGCAGGTCCGCGGGATCACTCCGCTCGACGTTCTGCGAGAGGTGATCGACACGGTGGCGGTGCCGATGCCGGCGGCCGTCTAGCGATGACGGTAACCCCCCGGGGCATCGGCGTGGCCCTCTCCGCCCTGGCGCTGGTCGCGGGAGGGTTCTGGTTCGGCTATCCCGATCTGGTCGTGATCGGGACGACCGCAGCCGCTGGCCTGGTCTTCGCGCTGGCCTACGTCGTGTGGCGACCGAGTCTCTCGGTGGTCCGGCAGGTCGAGCCCGACCGGGTCATGCGAGGCGAGGCCAGTGCTGTGACCCTGACGGTCAGCAACGCCAGCCGGCTCCGCGCGGCGACCCTCATCGCCTACGATCGCTGCGGCCAGGATCAGATCCCGGTCCCCCTGCTGCGACTGCGGGCCGGCAAGCAGACGACGGTCACGTACCCGGTACCGACGACCCGGCGGGGAGTGGTGACTATCGGCCCGCTCCGCGTGGTACGTCGCGACCCGCTCGGTCTGGTCACGATGCCCCGCTCGCACGGCGGGACGGAGCGGGTCTGGGTCTACCCGACGGTCTATCCGCTCGCCGCGGTACCCCCAGGAATCGCACGCAGCCTGGACGGGCTCATCGACCGGGTCCCGCACGGCACGATCACCTTCGACACCCTCCGGGAGTACGTCATCGGGGATGAGCTCCGCCACGTGCACTGGCGGACGACTGCGAGGATCGGCGAGCTCATGGTGCGGGAGCACCTCGACACCAGCCTGCCGCGCCTGGTCATCCTGCTCGACGATCGGCGGATCGGCTATCCCGACGCCCCGGAGGGCGAGACCTCCGAAGCGTTCGAGTCGGCCTGCGAGGCTGCGGCCTCGATCCTGCTCGCCGCGTTCCGGCAGGAGCTGCCCGTTGCCCTTCGCCTGGTCAGCGGCGCCTCGGCTCAGGCGACCGGGCGTGATCGCACCACCCGCCAGTACCTTGATCTCCTTGCCGAGGCGGTGCTGCACTCATCGGGTCCCTCCGGGAAGGATGCGCTGGAGACTGCGGTGTCCGGCCTGCGACACAGCAGCCCCGGGGACACGCTGATCTTCCTGACCGGGCCGAGCCGGGCAGAGGATCTCGGGCAGATCGGCACGCTGCGCGGCAGGCACCCGACCATCGTCGTCGCCACCCTCGGCGCCGACACCCCGGCACCATCTGCGATGGACGGCATGCTGCTGCTGGCCGCCACAGACGGCAAGGAGTTCGCGATGGAGTGGGACGGGGTGCCGGGGTGGTAGCGCTCAAGTACGGTGCCCGGGAGGTCACCCTCAAGCAGGGCACCGGCTCGCCGGTCGTCCCGCTCGCGCTGGTGGGGATGCTCAGCGCCTGCGGGTTGATGCTTTCCCGGATCTACGCCGGCCCGCTGCTGCTCCGGCTGATGGTCGGCGCCGCGGTCCTCGTCGTCGCCATCAGCCTCGCCATGCGTCGGCTGCCAGCCTGGTCGACCGCCCCGGTCTCGGTCGCCGGTCTTGCCGGCTACACCCTCCTTTCGGTACGGCTGTCCGCCGCTGCCAGCGACCTTCCCGGAACGATCGGCGAACTGACCCGCGACGCCGCGTACAACGGCATTCCCCGCCTGCTGACGGCGATGATCCCGATCGAGCCGCAGCCAGACACGGTGGTCATCCCGGTGGTGAGTGTCTGGATCGCAGGGCTGGCCTCAGCGGAACTCGCCCTGCGGGGACGGCGGGTCCTCCTCTCCTACCTCCCGATCGCCCTGCTGCTGGCCGGCTGCCTGTATGTCGTCGGCCCCAACGCGACGCCGGCGCCCGTACCGGCCATGATCTTCGTCGCCTGCGCCGCCTTCGGCCTTGCCGGGAGTGTCGATGGCGACCGGGCAGCCCGGCAGGACCTGCCCGGAGCCGACCGCCGGGCGATCAGGTTGCGGGTCGCCGCTGGAGCGGCGACGGGCCTGGTTGCCGTGCTCGCCGCTGGGATGGCCCTCGGTCCGGTGGCCGCCGGCCTGGTCAGCCACAGCCCGACGGATCCCCGCCGCTACGTCGCCCCACCCCACCTCGACTCCCTGGACGAGAGCCCACTGGCCCGGCTGTCCGGCTGGGCACTCGAACCGAGCCAGCATCTGTTCGACGTCACGGCTCCTGGCGGGCCGCATCGCATCCGGCTGGCCGTCCTGAGCGACTTCGACGGGGTGACCTGGCGGGTCGGTGGCAACTACCAGACAGCCGGCCGCATCCTCTCCGGCCCACCGAGCCAGGTGGATCCGGGGGCCGCCGCGGGTGAGAGCGTCGAGCAGTCGATCGTCATCGACCAGCTCGACGGCCGGCTCGTTCCGGCGATTACCACCCCGGAACGCATCGAGGGCGTCCGCATCGCGTACGACCCCGAGATCGCAACGATGGCCCTGCCAGAAGGGCTCCGGCCAGGGCTCGCCTACACGGTCGTCTCCCGGAAACCGGTCGTCAACGCAGAGGTGCTGGCAGCGGCGACGACCCCGCAGGACGAGGAGACGGTCCGCCGGCTCACCAAGCTCCAGGGAGACGTACCGCCGGACATCGAGCGGCTGGCCAGCCAGCTCGCTGAGGGCGCTGACTCGCCCTACCAGCGGGCCCTGGCCATCGAGCAGTTCATCGCAGAGCACTACCAGCAGGTCGCGGACGCCCCGAGCGGGCACGCCTACCCCAACCTGTCCTTCTTCCTGTTCACGGCCAGGAACGCCGGGGGCCAGAAGGGGACCTCCGAGCAGTTCGCCGCCTCCTTCGCCGTGCTCGGCCGGGCGCTCGGCCTGGCCACGAGGGTCGCGGTAGGGTTCGACGTCCCGG
>JAFGOK010000282.1 GCA_016926535.1 Micromonosporaceae bacterium
AGGGGGAACGGCGGCCGCGCGGCCCGACCCAATTCTCCGAGAACCGTGGACAGGCCAATCGGACAGGGGGTGCCTCAAACGGAATCGCACCGAACCGCGCTGCCGGCAGCTCACACCGAAGAGGTCACCGCGTGCCCGATCCGTGCCCGATCAGCCGGTCAGCAAAAGGCAAGAGCGGCAGCCGCTCTGCACCGCAATCGACGGAGAGTAGGCAACAACTCAGCATGCATGTCAGCAACATATACATAGCGTTACATTCACCGCAATTCCCAAGCTGACAGTGCGAGTTCGATTCTCGTCACCCGCTCCACCTGTAGAGACCCAGGTCAACGGCATGATCGCCACTCCTGGACCTCCTCTGTAACTGCCCTATTGGATCTTGCGTGCCATAAGCGTGCCATTCGGGCCATTAACCGGCCATGATCAAATCGTCAGCCGACGGGTGAGAGCACGCCCGCAATCCCGTCATCGTCGGCGTCCCCACGCCGCTTGCCTGCCCCTTGCCGTGCTCGTCGCTGGACGAACCGGCCTTCCGGACCTCCTTGGAGATCCGCTGATCCATGCCGGTCGCGATCTCCTTATCCCGCTCGCTGGTGGCGTGCTGGTAGATCAGCGCGGCCCGCATGCTGGCATGCCCCATCGGTGCATGAGCTCCCGCGTGCTGGCACCCGACGCCGCAGCCAAGTTGTTGCCCGTGTGTCGAAGATCTTGGAAGTGGAAGCCGGCCGGCAGCCCCACCGCCTTGATCGTCTGCTCCCACTTCACCGCCCGCCGGAAGTTGCAGCCCCGCAGCGGCACGCCATTGGCACCGGTGAACACGATGCTCTCGGCCTCCCCCGCGACGAACCCGTCGGCAAGATGCTCCTGCAGCGCCTCGACAGCCGCAGCGGGCAGCGCGACGGTGCGACGGTGCGACGGCCAGCCTTCGACTTGGGCGGCCCGAATTCCAGGCCCGTCCGCAGATCTGCCAGCTTGCGCGGCACCCGGACCGTGCCGGCCTCCAGGCCCAGGTCACAGCGGCGCAGCGCCGCCAGCTCACCCCAGCGCAGCCCGGAGAACGCTGCCACGACGATCAGCGCGGCGTACCGCGCCGGCACGGCGTCCGCCAGGGCACACCTGCACCACCGTTGCGATGGGACGCTCCGCCGTATGGTGGGAGTCGTACCCCTTGATCCGGCACGGGTTGGCCCGCAGGATCTCATCCTCCTTGACCGCCGTGTTCATGATCGCCCGCAGGAGCCGGTAGGACTTGACCATCTGGGGTTCCGTCCGCCCATCGTCCAGGCCATGCCGCCGCCAGGCCCGAACGGTCGCCGACTTGATCGAGTCCAGCAGCAGAGTCGCCAGGTACGGCTTGAGGTTGAGCCGGTAGAGATCCTCATAGAGTTCCCGGGTACGGGGGCGAGCTTGCGCTGCTCAATCCAGGTCCGGGCGTAGTCGTCCAGCTTCACCTGACCGGCCTCGGGCGCCGCCCGCTCCCCCCGAATGATCTCCGACTCGATGACCGTCAGCCACCGCTGCGCCTGCCGCTCGGTCTCGAACGTGTTGGGCGCCTTGCGCTCGACCGAGTCGGGTCCGACATAGCGCGCCTGGTAGCTGCCGGACGGGAGCTTGCGGACGTTGCCGAACCGGCGGTGTCCCTTGCTGTTGGCCATCACGCCACCTCTCGCAGGTGCCGACGCAGGTCAAGGCGGCCCGCGATGCGGGCCGCGCCGGTCCGGCTCCGGCCTGCTGGCGGCGCACGCGCCGGCATCGGCCGGACCGACCGGCCGCACGCGCTGCACCGTTGCGTCGTTGCCGAAAGACCTTGGGGCTCTGCCCCAGACCCCGGCCCTCCTCAGAGATCCCCGGGAATGGTTCCGGGCCGGGCGGGACACCTCGGCCGGGCACCGCGAGGGCAGCCCGAGGGCAGCCCGACCGAGAAGATCCCACCCTTGAAGGAGACCGGTACGCGCTGACGCGCTCATTGCGAACCCTCAACTGGTGCGCCACGTGTTTTTGGGCCGCGCCGAGAAGTTGCCGAAACGTCTCGGGGATGAGCCAACGGGTACGGCACGTCCGCTGACGCGGGTCTTCTCCGAACTGCCGAACGAGTTAGGCGATCATGGTCAGCTACGAGCGTCGATCAGGCGCAGCCCTCGTGAACGAACCTCCAACTCACAGCACAAGGACCGGCACCTTCGCACCCCCGTACAGGTGCGGGCGAGACGTCAGCACGATCCCCCGCACCGCCTGGGTCTCACGGATCACGTGCGAGGTGGCAAGGCCATGCTCCACGTGCTCGCCCACCTCGATCGCAGCCCCCGAATCCAGCGGTGCGACCCCGACAGTTGGCGGCCACAGCAGCAGCGACCACGCCGGATACGAGGCACGCAGCGTCAGGTTGGCCTCCGCGATCGCCAGCGCGGGGAAGACCAGGGTAATCCTGCCGGCATCCGCCCGCTTCCAATAGTCGTAGGCCAGCGGATGCGCGTCGAACAGTGCGATCAGAGCCGAGGAGTCGTACACCAGCGGTTGACTCACGCAGCGTCCTGCCCCAAGCCGTAGAGCCGCACTGCTTCCTCTTGCGCAGCGGCCAGCATGGCGTCAGCCCGACGCTGCTCGTCCGCGTCAAGCTCTGGAGCCTGCTCCCAGCCGAGGACCTGCGCCAGCCGGGCCGCGCCAGCGCCCGGAACATGCGGCTCGCCGGGCACACCCATGCCCTGAACGGCACCCGAAGATCGTCTGTCGCTCGCCATGGGAATACGGTACCGCCCCGGCCCGCCAGCGGCAGCCCCGCCGAAGCCTGACGCACCCGACCGCCCACCACAGCGCCGCGCAACACCACCAAACCCAGTCGCCTGACCAGCCAGCCGGCAGCTCCCGTCGTGCCAGCCGCGTGCCATTGGCGTGCCGGGAACCCCGTCCTCAGCCGGTCACACGCGGGCACGACCGGTCACCGCCGCACCCCTCCCACGCTGGGCTTCCAGGCATCTCACGTTCAAGATCTCCGATTTCCCAAGCTGACAGTGCGAGTTCGATTCTCGTCACCCGCTCCAACGCAAAGACCCTGGTCAAGACGCAAGTCCCAGCCAAGGCCTTCGATCATCTTGATCCACAAACCTTGACTACGACAGGTTGAACAGCTGCAAACCGTCATGCTCGACGAAGTCGGCGTAGTCCTTGATGTTGAAG
>JAFGOK010000283.1 GCA_016926535.1 Micromonosporaceae bacterium
CATCGAAGGTCGCCACCCTGATCCGCTCGACCTGGTTGATCCGGCGACAGTGCAGATCACGAGCTTGTGCAACCGGGGCAGGCGGACTGAGGCGATCAAGCTCGGTGACGCCATTCTGGGGCGGCTCGGCCTGGACCTTCCCGACGACCGTGGCTTGAGCGTTGCGCAGCAGCACGTGGCAATCTGTGACTGGGCTGCCCGGCTCAACCAGGACCGCGATCTCAGCATGACCGAGACTGACGATCTTCGGGTACTGAAGGCGGCTGAACTGATCTACCGGATGCTTGGTCCGGCCTTCTTTTGCGAGGAGGGGCAGGGCGCCTGGCCAGGGATGATGCTGCGGGCGCAGCGGCTGTGGGATCAGCATGGCCCATGCGCTCCGCTGCTGGCCAGCCTGGGATTGCTGCCGGTGATGATGATGTCGGTCGGGGGAGACTGGCGGGCCGCGTACAGCACCGCGTGTCATGTGCTGGCTGTCGGGGAGGCTCGGGGTTATGAACCGGCGACCTCCCTGGCACGATCGTTCTTCGCCGGGTCGCTTCAGCACTGGTTCGAGCCGTTGCAGGGCTGTGCCAGGCAGGCCGCTCTGGCCAGGGAGGGGTTGCTGCAGTACGGCGAGATCCAGCAGGCGTGCCACACCCACTTTCTCTCGGCGGTCATCATGCTGGAATGCGGACCGACGCTGGGCAGCATGGCTGAGACAGCCGAGACTGGCAGGTCATTCGCGAAGCGGACGGGCAACGTTCTGGTGGTCGAGGGGTTCGAATCCTACCTTTTCCTTGCGCGGGAGTTGTGCGGGGAGACCGGGGACCTCGGCGACACCCGGAGTCCCGGCGAGGGGCAGGGCCCCGGTGGCCACGGCGAAGAGCCGATGATGGCTGGGAGCGATCACACCATTCGGGCGGTGCATGCCGCCATCGTTGACGACTACGAGGGACTCTGGGACCACACCGCCCAGGCCATGGGCATGTTGGCATTCATGCCAGGTTTCTACCCGACGGTCATGGCGCACGTGTTGCGGGCTGTTGCCCTGGCTGATCTGCTGCGGACGACGGCCCGTGACGATCACGACGAGACGTTCGCAGAGACGCTGGCGGATTTCGACCTGTGCCGGGAGTGGATTGCCGCTCGCGCGGCCGACGCGCCGGGCAACTTCCTGCACCTGCTGCGCTGGATCGAGGCAGAGCGGGCCGCCGCCGTTGACGGGCCAGCCGCCGCGATTGTGGCGTTCGATGTCGCGATGCGGGAGGCAGCCGTGCGCCAGCGCCCGTGGCACAACGCGATCATCGTTGAACGGGCTGCCCGCTCCCACGTCGCCGCAGGCCTTGAGCACACCGGGGGCCTGCTGCTCGGCGAGGCGTACCGTCTTTACCAGCGCTGGGGGGCTGTCCGCAAGACCGAGCTGATGGCGCGCGAGCACCCGTTCCTGCGCGGTGATGATCGTTCCGATTGGTCGTCGAACCGCTCGATCCAGCCAACGCTCGTTTCGCACTCCACGGTCAGCGTCTCTACGGATCTCATCGATCTTATGGCGGTCCTTGACGCTTCCAGGGCGCTCAGTTGCGAGACCAGCCTGGACCGGCTCCACAGCCGCGTCGGCGAGGTGCTCAGCGGCATGACCGGCGCGACTTCTGTGCGGATCGTGTTGCACGATGACGCGAGCAGCAGCTGGTACCTGCCCGCTGAGGGGGGTGGAGGGAGGTCCCCGAGGTCTCTTGAGGAGGCGATGCGCCGGGGGGAGATCCCGGTATCCGCATTCTGGTACGCCGAGCGCACCCAGCAGCCACTGCTGGTGCGAGACGCGCTCCGGGACGAGCGGTTTGCCACAGATCCCTACTTCGCAGGGCTGGACCAGTGCTCGCTGCTCGTCGTTCCGATCATGGCCACGGGGGTGCTGCGGGCCGTGCTGATGCTGGAGAACCAGCTGGCGAGTGGTGCGTTCACCGGGGACCGGTTGGACGCGGTCATGCTCATCGCGGGCCAGCTGTCCGTCTCGCTCGACAACGCCCTGCTGTATGCGTCTCTCGAACGGAAGGTTACGGAGCGCACCGAGGAGCTCAACCTCGCCAATCAGCGGCTGGCGGAGCTGAGCGTCACCGACGCCCTCACCGGTCTGGCCAACCGGAGGCGGCTGAACGATACCCTGGAACGGGAATGGGGACAGGCCAGGGCCTTTGGCGGTCGGATCGGTGCCGTAATGATCGACGTTGACTACTTCAAGCGGTACAACGACCGCTACGGGCACGTCGCCGGTGATGCCTGCCTGAAGCGGATCGCAGCGACCCTTGTGACCTGCGTTCGGAGCGGCGATCTGGTCGCCCGGTACGGCGGGGAGGAATTCGCCGTCATCCTGCCTGGGGCAGCGGCGGAGACGATTCGTCCGGTCGCCGAGCGGATCCGGGAAGCGGTCGCTGGGTTGGCCGAGCCGCATGAGGTGGTGCCGGGCGGGATCGTGACGGTCAGCGTTGGATTCGCATCCCTGCTTTCCAGCGAGGTCCCTTCTGCGGCAGAGGTCATCCGGCGGGCTGACGCAGCGTTGTACACCGCCAAACACAACGGGCGGAACCAGGTCGTCGAGGCCGTGCCGTCTCGGGCTGAGTGAGCAGGCGCTTGCGCTCGGGCGAGGTCGCGGGCGTGGTTGAGAGCGCGGGCGTGGGCGTGGTTGAGAGCGTTTCAGAAAGATTCGATGATTCGTGGCCGCGTCATCGCCGATCATGGTCGAGAGCTGGTTCGTTTCCGCGTGCCCTGGCGTCGTGAGCCTGGGCTCTTGTGCTCTGAAATTATTCGGATGATACTGCGAAAAATTTCAGAGGAGGATGTCGATGCGAAGCAGAATCTACCGAACGAGACGCTTCCTGGTTGCGGCGACTGCCATGACTGCGGTTGCCGCAACGGGCATTGTGACTGCGGTCGTTACCGCGGCGCCGTCAACGGCGGCTTCCAGCTGTTCTGCTGGATACGTTGCCCTGACCTTCGACGACGGCCCCAACGCCAGTACCACTACCAGCCTGCTCAACGTCCTGAAGACAGCGGGAGTCCGGGCAACTCTATTTAATATAGGGCAGAGCGCCCAAAACAACCAGGCTCTGGTCAAAGCTGAGGCTGCAGCGGGCATGTGGATCGGCAACCATAGCTGGTCTCACCCATACATGACCTCGCTCAGTTCCTCTGGCATGGCCTCGGAGATCTCCCAGACCCAGCAGGCCATCCAGACGGCAACCGGCACCGCGCCGAAGCTGTTCCGGCCGCCGTACGGGAGCACCAATGCGACGCTCAAGTCCGTTCTCGCCCAGTACGGCCTCACTGAGATCTTGTGGGATGTCGACTCGCAGGACTGGAACGGCGCTTCGACCTCCCAGATCGTCGCCGCTGCGGGCAACCTTCAGGCCGGCGGCATCATGCTGATGCACGACACCTACCAGACGACCAGGGACGCCATCCCTCAGATCGTCACCAACCTGGCCAGCCGCAACCTCTGCGCCGGCATGATCTCGCCGACAACGGGTAGGGCAGTCGCCCCGGACGGGACCGTCCCATCAGCGAGCGCTACTACAACGAGCCCTTCACAGCCGGCGACCAGCGCCAGCTCGACCACGCCCCCGGCCTCCGGGGCATGCCGGGTGACCGCGACCGTCAACGGGTGGAACACCGGCCTGACCGCTGCTGTCACCATTACGAACACCAGCACCGCGACGGTCAGCGGATGGAAGTTGACCTTCACCTTGCCGAGCGGGCAGACCATCACGTCTGGCTGGAATGCGACCTACAGCCCGACCAGTGGTCAGGTGACCGCCACCAATGCAAGCTACAACGGGACGATCAGCCCGAACGCCTCTGTCAGTATCGGATACCAGGCCACCCACGGCGGGACGGCAGCCGCGCCGACGGGGTTCGCGCTCAACGGCGCGACCTGCACGACGGCCTAGCCGACCGTTACGCCCGCGCTGCCGGGCCTGGTGCTGGAATCCGCCGCCAGCACAATGGCAGCCAGGCGTTCGACCGACGAGGTCAGCTGGTCTGGGGAGTGCCCCGCGTACCCGATGACCAGCCCGGCCAGCGCCCGACTGGCGTCGGCGTACTGGGAGGAGAGTGCGAACGGGCCGAGGCCTGCGGCCTCGGCCCGTTCGACGAAGATCAACAGTGAGTTCCCGCAACTGGTCCTCCAGTCTGGCGTGCGATTGGACCTGCACCGGGTACCACTATGGCGCATAGCGTTGTCGCCATGAACCCTCGTGTGATGGGGGCGCTGGGAGCCGCTGCGGCTCAGTCGATCCTTGGCGCATCCTTTGTCGTCAGCCGTAACATCCTGGACTATCCCACCCTGATCGGGCAGGCCGTCCGTTACGTGCTTGCGACGGCTTTGTTCGTGCTGATCGCCTGGTTCTCGGCACGGCGTTCCCTGCCGAAGATGCCCGTCCTCCAGATCCCGACGTTGAAGGAGTTGTTCCAGCTAATCGGGATCTCCATCTCCGGCCTGGTTGGATTCAATATCGTGCTACTGGCAGCGCTCCGGCACGGCGACGCTCCAGCGGTTGGCACGATCGTGGGCGCGACCCCGCTGGTCCTGGCCATTGCGGGCCCGCTCATGATCGGTCAGCGCCCGGCCGTGCGCGTTCTCGGGGGCGCGGCCCTGGTCGTCGCGGGAGTCGCAGCGGTCGAAGGCGGCGGTTATATCGACGGGATCGGGCTCGTCTTCGCCTTGCTGACCCTGCTGGGGGAGGTGCTGTTCTCGCTCTTCGCGGTGCCGCTGCTGGACCGGTTCGGGCCGCTGGGGGTCTCGCTGTGGACCTGCGCGCTGGCAGTCCCCATGCTGGGGATCCTCGCGGTCGCGAGTGGCGAGCCCTCACGCCTGCGCCCGCCGACCGGTACGGAAGTCCTTTCCTTCGCCTACCTCGGGCTGTTCCTGACCGTGGTCGCGTTCCTGCTGTGGTACTCGGGTCTGCACCGTCTCGGGGCAGCGACGGCGGGCATGTTCATTGGCCTGGTTCCCGTGGTTTCCCTGGCCGTCGGGGTGGCGTTTGACGGGGTGCAGCCGTCGCCGATGCGGATCGCCGGAGCGGTGGTTGTCGGGATCGG
>JAFGOK010000284.1 GCA_016926535.1 Micromonosporaceae bacterium
ACGGGCTTCCACTGCTAAACGATCACCGGGCAAGCACCCTCCGCCCCATGGCGCGCCATAGATCATTGCTCGGACGCATCTGATCGAGCAGCTCACGCTCCCAGGAGTTCTCCACCATCACGCCCGCCTCTGCGCAGGCCGAACGCGCGATATCCGTGCCAGGCGCGGAATGGTCCGCGGCGACGCCGTCCTCACCGATGAGGGCGATGCGTGCACCGCGCCGGCCGAGGTACTCAATGACCGCCCTGGCCCCACCATGATCGCCCGCGAAGGACCGCAGTCCCTCGACCAGGGTCGCCGCAGTGGATTGGTCCAGGGTCAGGGCCGTATCACAACCTTCTTCCATGTCGTCACCATAGGTGCCCTCCGCTGCCTTCGCCGGATGGGTACACCAGATGTGTGACGTGCTTGACTCGCCCACGGGGCAGTCTCGCCTTGATATGCCCCGGTATCGGGGTCCATAGGGTGCTGAATGGTTCAGAAGGGCAACCGCCGGAAGACCGGACGCGGCAGGTGCCGCAGGACCGAGGAGACCGCCCGCATCCGACCCGGCACCCATACCGTGTGCCGTCCGCGCGAGACCGCGGAGACCACAGATGCCGCGACGGCCTCAGGCGTGGTGGTCATCGGTGCGTCCGGCAGGTGGGCGGTCATCTTCGTCCGCACCTGGCCAGGCCGGACGACCACCGCCCGGACGCCACTGCCGACCAGCGCGTCCGCCAGGCCGCTGAAGAACGCGTCCAGCCCGGCCTTGGTCGAGCCGTACATGAAGTTCGACCGCCTTGGTCGCTCCGCTGCCATCGAGGACAGGGCGACGATCGTCCCGTGGCCCTGCCGGCGCATCGCCTTGGCCAGGCAGACCCCGGCGCTGACCGCCCCGACGTAGTTGACCTGGGCCATGCTGACGGCGACGGTGGGATCCCGCTCCGCCTCCGCCTGGTCACCCAGCACGCCGAACGCGACGACCGCGATGTCGATATCGCCACCGGCGAACACCCTGCCGAGCACCTCCTCGTGCTCTGCGGTCTTCGCCGCGTCGAAGGCGACGGTCTCGACCGCCGCCCCCCGGTCGGCCAAGCGGCCAGCGACGGCCTCCAGCTGGGCGGAGGGCCGGCCGGCCAGCACCACCCGCAGCGGTCGCTTCGCCAGGTACCGCTCAGCGATGGCGACAGCGATGTCCGACGTGCCGCCGAGCAGCAGCAGCGACTGGGGAGCGCCCAACCCGTCAATCACAGCGAAAGTCTCCTTGCGAGGTCGGAAACGAACATACCAGTCGGATCCAGGGTGGATCGCAACTCCCGGAAGGCGGGCAGTCTCGGGTACATCGCGGTCATCGCCGCCGCCCTCATCCGGGAGTCCTTGGCCAGGTACAGCCGGCCGCCTGCAGCGAGCACGGCCTCGTCGAGCCGGTCGGCCACGACAGCGAGATCATCCGAGGCCGGCAGGTCCAGGGCCAGGGTCCAGC
This sequence comes from Micromonosporaceae bacterium, assembly GCA_016926535.1. Classification (GTDB taxonomy): domain Bacteria; phylum Actinomycetota; class Actinomycetes; order Mycobacteriales; family Micromonosporaceae; genus JABDRL01. The sequence continues at coordinate 1,466 of JAFGOK010000284.1, forward strand.
CGGGGGCAGGGAAGGACAGCAGGCCCTCGTTGCCCTCCCCGAACCGCTTGAACACGGCGAGGAAGGAGGCATAGCCCGACCGGACGACCTGCTCGACGATCCGCCGCAGGGCGTCCTCCTCGCCGAACGGCAGCACGAACTGGTACTGGATGAAGCCCTTCGGGCCGTAGATGCGGTTCCACTCCGCGACGCCGTCCAGCGGGTGGAAGAAGGCCGGGATGCTCTGGACCTCGCCCCGCCGGACCTTCGGGGCCTTGCGGAACCACACCTCGTTGAAGGCAGCGACCGTCATCTGGTTGAGCATCCCGCTGGGCAGGAAGGGCGGCGCGGTCAGCCACCCCCGCGGGTTGAAGGCCAGGGGAGCGGAGCGCGACCGCACCGGCAACTCGTCCCGCGTCGCGTGCCGGCCCCGGGTCAGCACGCCGCGCCCCATCTTGCCGCCCCGCGCCAGCAGGTCGATCCAGGACACCGAGTAGGTGTACTGATGGTCGGTCGCCTCAAGCCGGGCGAGCATGTCGTCGAAGTCCGCCGCCCGCTCGGTGTCCACGAGGACCCGGGACGTCTCCACGGCCCGCAACTGGATGGTCGCCCGCAGGATGATGCCCGTGAGACCCATGCCGCCCGCCGTGGCCCAGAACAGGGCGGGATCGCTCTCCCGCCGGACGGTTCTGATCGCGCCATCGGCGGTCAGCAGGTCGAAGGACAGGACATGCTGGCTGAAGCTGCCGTCGACGTGGTGGTTCTTGCCGTGGATATCCGCCGCGATCGCCCCGCCGATCGTCACGTAGCGCGTCCCAGGGGTGACCGGGACGAACCATCCCTTTCGGAGGATGATCCGCATGATGGCGTCGAGGCTCAGCCCCGCCTCCGCCGTCAGCGTCCCGGCCGCCTCGTCGAGGGCGACCACCTGCGTGCGGCCGGTCAGGTCAGCGACGAGACCGCCGCCGTTCTGGGCGGCGTCGCCGTAGGAGCGAGCCAGCCCTCTGGCGATGATGCCCCGCGGCGGGTTCCCGGCCACGGCCGCCATGAGGCGGTCATCGGTCGTCTCGTCGTCGCGGAGCACGGTCGCTCCCGTCGGCGCCGTGCGCCCCCACCCCGTCAGGATCTTCCACTCGGTCACGCGACCAGCCTCACAACGTTATGCCCAGAACGATAAGTATCAACCAGATGCCGCCGAGGGCCTGAAGCACCCGGTCGGCGAAGATGATGTCCTCTGGCGCCCCGGCCCGCGCGTGATCGATGTCGACGGCGTACCGCAGCAGGCCGAGGACAAAGGGCGCGACCGACACCAGCGCCCAGATGTCGTCGGACCGCTTGGTGACCTCGACCGCCCATAGGCTATAGGTGACGATAGTGACGCCCGATGCCATACCCCAGAGAAACCGCAGATAGGAGGCCGAATAGGACGCCAGGGACCGGCGGGTCGAGGCGGCTTTCTCCCCCACCGTCATGTACTCGCTGTAGCGCTTGCCTGCGGCGATGAACAGCGCCCCGAAGGAGGCGACCAGCAGGAACCACTGGGACAGCGGGATGCCGGTCGCCAACCCGCCAGCCATGGCCCGGATCAGGAAATTCGCCGCGATGACAGCGAGATCGATCACTGGCTGGTCTTTGAGGAAGAAGCAGTACGCCAGTGAGATCGCCGCGTACCCGATCACGGCGGCGGCCAGCTGGGGAGTTGTCGCCAGTGTCCCGAGCGCGACGCCGGAGCCGATCAGCAGGACCCCGGTGGCGATGGCGAGCGACGGGGGCACAATTCCAGCCGCAATCGGCCGGCGACATTTATCGGGATGAATCCGATCAAAACGAATATCCCGAACGTCATTGATGAGATAGACCCCCGACGCAGTGAGGCAGAACACAACAAACGTCACGCCGACGCCGAGGAGCACCGTCGGCTCGAGCAGGCGGGCGGCAAAGAACGGCGCAGCGGCAACGAGCACGTTCTTGAGCCACTGCCTCGGCCGCAACGACCGGACGAGCCCCAGCGCCACGTCAGACGGGCTGACTCGGGGCTCCTTCGAGTCGGTCGGCCGGTCAACCAAAGTGGTCACCGGCACACTCCGAGGGTCAGATACTTCAAAGATCGCAAGATGTCGAATATCGGTAGAGAACCTGGGCAGCATACCCTTGTTTGTCGAGGCCAGACAATTTCGAGGTCCCGGGTTCTGCGTATCTCACCAGGGGTGAAGAACCGGGGCGGATGGTGCCGGATCAGCGCCCACCAACGTAGGTAAGGTCAAACCAACAACGCCGCACGCCCGGCCACGAGACCGAGCGAGGATCGCAATCGACAGGAGCAGGACAGACGTGACCGCTGATCTGACGACCGGGCCGGCACTCGCCTGGTCAGACCTCGACCGACGGGCGGTCGACACAGCACGCGCACTGGCGATGGACGCCGTCGAGCGGGCTGGCAACGGACACCCCGGCACGGCGATGAGCCTGGCCCCGGCCGCATACCTTCTCTTCCAGCGGGTCATGCGCCATGACCCCACCGACCCGCACTGGATGGGGCGTGACCGCTTCGTCCTGTCCTGCGGGCACTCCAGCCTCACCCTCTACACGCAGCTGTACCTTTCCGGGTACGGGCTGACCCTCGACGACCTGTGCTCGCTGCGGCAGTGGGGGTCGGCGACCCCCGGCCACCCGGAGCACGGGCACACCGCCGGCGTGGAGACCACCACCGGCCCGCTCGGCCAGGGCCTCGGCAACGCCGTCGGCATGGCCATGGCGGCCCGGCGCGAGCGCGGCCTGTACGACCCGGACGCAGCCTCCGGCCAGAGCCCGTTCGACCACACCATCTACGTGCTGTGTTCCGACGGCGACCTCGAGGAGGGCATCAGCCACGAGGTCAGCGCGATCGCGGGCCACCAGGCGCTGGGCAACCTCGTCGTCATCTACGACGACAACCAGATCTCGATCGAGGACAACACCGCCATCGCCCTGAGCGAGGACGTGCTGGCCCGCTACGAGGCGTACGGCTGGCACGTGCAACGCGTCGACTGGCGGACCAGGGACGGCTACGTCGAGGACATTCCTGCCCTCCACGCCGCCGTCGAGGCCGCCAGGCAGGAGGGCTCCCGGCCGTCGCTGATCGCGCTGCGGACCATCATCGGCTGGCCCTCCCCAGGCAAGCAGAACACAGGCAAGATCCATGGAGCGGCGCTGGGCAGGGACGAGGTCATCGCGACCAAGCGAGCCCTCGGGATGGACGAGACCCTCGACTTCCAGGTCGCCGACGAGGTCCTCGCGCACGCCCGGGAGGTCGTCGACCGGGGCAGGTGCGCGCATGAAGCGTGGCAACGCCACTACGACGCCTGGCGGGTGTCCAATCCGGAGCGGGCCGCGCTCCAGGACCGGCTGGCCAAGCGCCAGCTGCCGGACGGCTGGGCCGACGCCCTTCCGACCTTTGCCGCTGGTCACAAGGGGATCGCAACCAGAGCGGCCTCAGGCAAAATCATCAATGCGATCGCCGAGGTACTCCCGGAGTTGTGGGGCGGCTCCGCCGACCTCGCCGAGAGCAACAACACCACCATCTTCGGCGCGCCGTCCTTCGTCCCGCCACACCACGGCACCAAGGCGTTCCCCGGCGACTGGTACGGCAGGACCCTGCACTTCGGCATCCGCGAGCACGGCATGGGTTCGATCCTCAACGGCATGACCCTGCATGGCGGCACGCGCCCGTACGGCGGGACCTTCATGGTGTTCAGCGACTACATGCGGCCGGCGGTCCGGCTCGCGGCGCTGATGAAGCTGCCGGTCATCTACGTGTGGACCCACGACTCCATCGGTCTGGGCGAGGACGGACCCACCCACCAGCCCGTCGAGCATCTCGCGGCCCTGCGGGCCATCCCCGGCCTGGACGTCGTGCGCCCCGCGGACGCCAACGAGACCGTGCAGGCATGGAAGCTGGCGCTGGAGCACACCGACCGGCCGACGGCCCTCTGCCTGACCCGGCAGGCCGTCGGGGTGCTGCCTCCGGAGGCCGTCGGTGGCCCCGACGGAGTCGCCCGGGGCGGGTACATCCTGGCCGAGGCCAGTACCGCCGGCCAGCCCAAGGCCATCCTGGTCGGCACCGGATCCGAGGTGCAGATCTGCCTGGCCGCCCGCCAGACTCTGGAGGCGCAGGGGACCCCGACCCGCGTGGTCTCGATGCCATGCCAGGAATGGTTCCGGCAGCAGCCCCGGGAGTACCGCGAGCGTGTGTTGCCGCAGGAGATTCCTGCCCGGGTCAGCGTCGAGGCCGGGATCTCGATGGGATGGCACGACCTGGTCGGCGACCGCGGGGAGTGCGTCAGCCTGGAGCACTTCGGTGCCAGCGCGCCGTACACCGAGCTCTTCGAGCGTTTCGGCTTCACCGCCGAGCGTGTTACGGCAGCAGCACTGAGGGTACTGGCCAAGGAGTAGCGGCCGATCCAGACGGGCCGCTCCCGACGGAGAGCAGAGGAGCAGAGCATGGCAAGCGAACGGTTGCGCCAGTTGTCCACCGCCGGAGTGGCCGTCTGGTTGGACGACCTGTCGAGAGACCGGCTGGTCGGCGGCGGGCTGGCCCGGCTGCGCGACGAGTACTGCGTCACCGGGGTGACCACCAACCCGACGATCTTCGCCCAAGCGCTCGCGCACCCCGCCCCCAGCGGGGGTCTCGACTCCGGCGGGGGTCTCGACTCCGGCATCCCAGAGCCCGGCAGCTACGCGGAGCAACTGCGGGACTGTGCCGCCCGGGGTATTGGGGTCGAGGAGGCGGTCCGGCTCCTCACGACGCACGACGTGCGCCGCGCCTGTGACGTGCTGCGCGGGGTGTACGAGGCCTCGGACGGCGTCGACGGCCGAGTCTCCATCGAGGTCGACCCAAGGCTGGCGCGCGACACCGCTGCGACCCTGGCTGAGGCAAGGGCGCTGTGGTGGCAGGTAGACCGCCCGAATCTCCTGATCAAAATCCCGGCGACCATGGAGGGTCTGCCGGCCGTCTCCGCAGCCCTGGCCGAGGGCATCAGCATTAACGTGACACTGATCTTCAGCCTGCACCGGTACGAGAAGGTCATGGATGCCTTCATGACGGGTCTGGAGCGGGCCGCGGCTTCCGGCCGCGGCCTCGCCCAGATCGGTTCGGTGGCCTCGTTCTTCGTCTCCCGGGTCGACAACGAGGTCGACCGGCGGCTCGCCGCCCTGGGCACCCCGGAGGCGACGGCCCTGCTCGGCAGGGCCGCGACAGCCAACGCCCAGCTGGCCTTCGGCCGGTACCAGCGGGTCTTCGCCAGCGAGCGCTGGCAGGCCCTGGCACGGGCCGGCGCCCACCCGCAGCGCCCGCTCTGGGCATCGACCTCGACCAAGAACCCCGACTACCGCGATGTCCGCTACGTCGAGGGGCTCGTCGCCCCCGGAGTCGTCAACACGATGCCGGAGTCGACCATGATGGCCTTCGCCGATCATGGCAAGGTTTACCCTGGTTCGGTCACGGCCGCCCAAGCCGAGGCCGAGCAGACGATCGACGATCTCGCCGCGCTCGGCATCGACTACGAGGATGTCGTAGCGACGCTGGAGTCCGAGGGCGTCGACAAGTTCATCGCCAGCTGGAACGACCTGCTCGACAGCGTCGCACACACCATGCGTCGCACGGCATGAGCGATGCGGGATCACCCGCACCGCCGAGTCTGATCCGGGATCGTCGCAAAGGGGTCGTCGTGAAGGGGTCGTCGTGAACCAAGCCACAGCGCCGGATCGCCAGGAGGACAACCCCCTGCGGGATGTCCGGGACCGCAGGCTACCCCGCGTCCCGGACCCGTGCGCGCTCGTGATCTTCGGTGTCACCGGCGACCTCGCGCAGAAGAAGCTGATCCCAGCGATCTATGACCTCGCCAACCGCGGACTGCTGCCGCCGGGCTTCTCCATCGTCGGATTCGCCCGGCGGGACTGGACCGCAGAGCGCGAGTTCGCTGCCCTCGTCGCGCACGCGGCCCGGACCAACGCCCGCACCCCGTGGCGGGACGAGGTCTGGGCCCGGCTGGCAGCTCACCTCCGCTTCGTCAACGGCTCCTTCGACGACGACGAGGCGTTCAAAGCGCTGGCAGCGATGCTCGACGGGCTCGCCGCCGATGGTGGGGCGGGCAGCGCCGCCTTCTACCTCTCGATTCCCCCGTCGTCCTTCCCGACCGTGCTCGACCAGCTCAACCGGGCTGGTCTCGGCGAGGCGCCCCGGCCCGGCGGGTGGCGAAGGGTCATCGTCGAGAAGCCGTTCGGGCACGACCTCGAATCTGCCAGGCGGCTCAACACCAGCATCGACCAGGTGTTCGCTCCCCGCGACGTGTTCCGGATCGACCACTACCTCGGCAAGGAGACCGTGCAGAACATCCTCGCCCTCCGGTTCGGCAACACCCTGTTCGAACCGGTGTGGACCTCCCACTTCGTCGACTCTGTGCAGATCACGATGGCGGAGGACGTCGGCATCGGCCGGCGGGCGGCCTTCTACGACTCGGTCGGCACGGCCCGGGACGTCGTCCAGAACCACCTGCTGCAACTACTCGCGCTCATCGCCATGGAAGAACCGACCAGTTTCGACCCCGACGCCATCCGGGTGGAGAAACTCAAGGTGCTCCGCGCGATCACCCTGCCAGGCGACATCCGGCTGCACACCGTCCGCGGCCAGTACACGGCGGGCTGGGTCGCGGGGGAGCATGTCTCCGGTTACCTGTCAGAGCCCGGGGTGCCGGCTGACTCGACCACCGAGACGTTCGTCGCGATCCGGCTCGGGGTGCAGAACCGCCGCTGGGTCGGGGTCCCGTTCTATCTCCGAGCGGGCAAGCGCATGCCCCGACGGGTGACCGAGGTGGCGATCATCTTCCAAAGAAATCCCCACCTGCCCTTCGACCCGGCCGACGTCGAAATGCTCGGCAACAACCAGCTGGTCATGCGGTTGCAGCCGGATGAGGGCGTCACGCTGAAGTTCGGGTCGAAGGTTCCGGGGACCACCATGGAGGTTCGCGACATCACCATGGATTTCCAGTACGGGGAGTCGTTCACCGAGGCCAGCCCCGAAGCGTACGAGCGGCTCGTGCTCGACGTCCTGCTGGGCGACCGGACGCTCTTTCCCGATGCGTCCGAGGTGGAGGCGAGCTGGCAGGTCATCGACCCGCTGGAGGAGGCCTGGGCGCAGACGAGGCCCGAGCCGTACCGTGCCGGGCGCTGGGGCCCGCATGCCGCAGAGGAGCTCCTCGCCAGCGAGGGCCGGACCTGGCGCAGGGCATGACGGTGCGGGGCATGACGGTGCGGCGGCCTATGACGGTGCGGGGCATGACGGCGCAGGGGGGCGGGCAATGATCGGTCTGTGGGACACCACTGGTGACGCCGTCGTCAAGGCACTGTCCCAGGAGCGGCGCAGCGCCGGCGGAGTGGCGACCGGGCTCGCCCTGACCCTGGTCGTCGTCGCGGACGAGCCCCAGGTGCGGGCGGCCGAAGCCGCCGCGACGATCGCCGCTGCGGCCCATCCCTGCCGCCTGCTCATCGTCATGCGGTCGGACGAGACCCACCCGCGCTCCCGACTGGACGCGGAGGTCATCGTCGGCGGAAGGCTCGGCCCGTGCGAGGCGGCCGTCATGCGGCTGCTCGGCCCGCTGGCGGCACACCCCGAGTCAGTGGTCATGCCGCTCCTCGCCCCGGATGTACCGGTGGTGACCTGGTGGCAGGGGGATCCACCGGAGCGGATCGCCACAGACCCGCTCGGCATCGTCGCAGAACGCCGCATCACGGACTCAGCCCGCGCAGCGGACCCCATCGGGACCCTGCGGGCCAGAGCGGCGGACTACGTCCCCGGAGACACCGATCTGGCCTGGACCCGCCTGACCCCGTGGCGGGCCCTTCTTGCAGGAGTCTTCGACACCTCGGTCGCGACCCCTCGCCAGGCCCTCGTGACCGCTCCGAGCGACGACGCGAGCGCCGCGCTGCTCTGTGGCTGGCTCTCCGCGAGGCTCGGGATCGAATGTCAGGTCACCCCGGGCGAATCCGACCACCTCACTGCGGTGACGCTGCTGCTGGCCGAGGGCGGGAGGCTCTCGGTCACCGCCAGCGGGGGCCACGCGACCCTGGCCAGCAGCGGATGCCCGGACCAGCTGCTGCCGCTGACCGCCCGCCCCCTGGGGGAGGAACTCGCCGAGGAACTCCGTCGCCTGGGTCCTGACCAGGTCTACGCGGAGGCGCTGGCAGCGGCCACCGGGATCACCTCCCTGCCACCCCGCGGCGGATCCCGCATGCGCACCTGGCAGGAGGCAGGATGAGCAGTCCAGCGCACGGTCCAGTGGTGCTCCCGGATGCGGCACTGCTCGCCGAGGCCGTCGCGGCCCGACTCTCCCTGGCCATGATCGAGGCCCAGTCACTACGGGGGGAAGCCACCCTGGTACTGACCGGAGGCACTATCGCCGCGCGGGTGTACGCCGTGCTGGGCAGCTCGCCGCTCTGCCAGGCGGTCGACTGGACCCGGGTCAACCTGTGGTGGTCAGACGAGCGCTTCCTGCCCTCCGGCCACCCCGACCGCAACCAGACCCAGGCCATCGAGGCGCTGCTGGCACAGCTGCCCCTCGACCCGGCACGGGTCCACCCGATGCCGGCCACGGACGGCCCGGACGGGGACGACGCGGAGGCCGCCGCCGCCCGGTACGCCGCAGAACTGGCAGCAGCGGCCCTGTCCTCCCCAGCGCCAGCGGCAGCCCCAACGGCAGCCCCAGCGGCAGCCCCAACGGCAGCCCCAACGGCAGCGACGCTGGCCATGCCCAGGTTCGACATCCTCCTGCTCGGCGTCGGCGAGGACGGCCATGTCGCCTCGGTGTTCCCGGACCATCCGGTCCTGCTGGAATCGCGGCTGGCCGTCGCCGCGGTCCACGACAGCCCCAAACCCCCGCCGGTGCGCCTGACCCTCACGCTGCCCGCCATCACCACCGCGGACGAGATCTGGCTCGTCGCGGCCGGTGCGGCAAAGCGCGAGGTGGTCAGATCAGCGGCAGCAGAGGGGGAAGCAGCAGC
>JAFGOK010000285.1 GCA_016926535.1 Micromonosporaceae bacterium
CATCGGCGCGAGCGTGCCGAAGGACGTTGCGGTCTCCGGTGCTGCGGTCGTCGTCTGGACCTCGGAGTCCAGGCTGCTGACCCTGCCGATTCCGTCAGCCGGCTGATCCCGGCTGATCCCGGCTGATCCCGCCTGATCCCGGCTGTGGCGCTCGGGTCGCTGTGGCTGGACGTTCACGGCGCTCAGACTGGCTCGTCCAGGCACTCCGCCGCGAGCGCCCGCCGGAGAACATAGGGGAGAATCCCCCCGTTTCGGTAGTATTCGGCCTCAGTTGGAGTGTCAATCCGGACCAGGGCATCGAAGGAGACCCCACCACCCGTTGTGACCCGCACCGTTCGGGGGAGGCCGCCGGTGGTGAGCGCCGAGATCCCGCTGATGGTGAACGTCTCGGTCCCGGTCAGCCCGAGCCTGGCCGCACTGTCTCCGGGCAGGTACTCCAGCGGGAGCACCCCCATGCCGATCAGGTTGGAGCGGTGGATGCGTTCGAAGCTCTCCGCAAGAACGGCTCGCACCCCGAGGAGGGCCGTCCCCTTGGCAGCCCAGTCCCGCGAGGAGCCGCTGCCGTACTCCTTTCCCGCCAGGATCAGCAGCGGAATGCCAGCCTCGGCGTAGGCGACCGCCGCGTCATAGATCGTGGTCCGCTCCCCGGTGAGGTGGTTGACGGTGAATCCGCCCTCCGTTCCGGGAACCAGCTGGTTGCGCAGCCGGAGGTTGGCGAAGGTCCCCCGGACCATCACCTCGTGGTTGCCCCTGCGGGAACCGTACGAGTTGAACGCCGCTGGGGCGACCCCCTGCGCGGTCAGGTAGCGGCCGGCGGGGGAGTCCTCCCGGATGGCCCCGGCCGGCGAGATGTGGTCAGTCGTCACAGAGTCCCCGAGACTTGCCAGGACCCGGCCTCCGGCGAGGTCAGTCACGGGGCCAGGGATCCTCGGCATACCCTCAAAATAGGGTGGTTTGCGGATGTAGGTCGATCCTGGGTTCCAGGCGAAGGTGTCCCCGGACGGGGTCGGCAGCGACCGCCACCGCTCGTCCCCGGAGAACACGTCCGCGTAGGCCGACGTGAACAGGTCACTGCCCAGCACCTCCGCTTCCACCTCGGCGATCTCCGCGGGGCTTGGCCAGAGGTCGGCGAGGAAAACGGGACGCCCGTCGGAGCCGGTGCCGAGCGGCTCCGTGGTCAGGTCGATATCCATCGTTCCCGCAAGGGCGTACGCGACGACCAGCGGCGGGGACGCCAGGTAGTTCAGGGCGACGTCCGGATTGATGCGACCCTCGAAGTTCCGGTTGCCGGACAGCACCGAGACGACGGCGAGCCGCTGCTCCGCGATGGCGGCACTGACCGGGGCCAGCAGCGGCCCGGAGTTGCCGATGCAGGTCATGCAGCCGTAGCCGACCAGGTGGAACCCCAGTTGCTCCAGGTACGGCCTCAGCCCGGCCCGCTCGTAGTAGTCCATGACCACCCGGGACCCGGGGGACAGGGTGGCCTTGACCCAGGGCTTGGTTGCCAGGCCGCGGCGGATGGCGTTGCGTGCCAGGATGGCCGCGCCCAGCATGACCTGCGGGTTCGAGGTGTTGGTGCAGGAGGTGATCGCGGCGAGGACGACGGCCCCGTGATCGAGGGCCACGCGGGTTCCACCGGCGAGCGTGACCGGTTCCGGCCTCGCCGTGTCCCGGCCCGCCGGGACATAGGCCGGCAGCGCCTCCCGGAAGGACTCTCTGGCGCCAGCGAGCGCAACCCGGTCCTGCGGCCGTTTCGGGCCGGCAAGGGAAGGCTCCACCGTGGACAGGTCGAGTTCGAGGTTCGCGGAGTACGCCGGCGGCGGCTGGGCCGGATCGTGCCAGAGCCCCTGCTCCTTCGCGTAGGCCTCGATGAGCGCGAGGTGCTCCCCGCTCCGGCCGGTCATCTTGGCGTAGCGGAGGGTTTTCGCGTCGATCCCGAACAGGGCGACGGTCGAGCCGTACTCCGGAGCCATGTTGCCGATGGTCGCCCGCGTCGCCAGCGGGATGGTCGCGACGCCGGGGCCGTGGAACTCGACGAACGAGCCGACAACGTTGTGCCGGCGCAGCAGCTCTGTGATGGTGAGGACCAGGTCGGTCGCGGTCGCTCCCGGCTGGAGTTCCCCGGCCAGCCGGACCCCGACGACCCTCGGGATGAGCATGCTGACCGGCTGCCCGAGCATGGCGGCCTCTGCCTCGATCCCGCCGACCCCCCAGCCGAGGACCCCCAGCCCGTTGACCATCGTGGTGTGGGAGTCAGTGCCGACGACGGTGTCCGGGTAGGCGAGCGCGGTCGCGCCCCCGGTGGCCGGCTGCGGCCCGACGACGATCCGCGCCAGGTGCTCCACATTGACCTGGTGCACGATCCCGGTGCCCGGGGGCACGACGGCCAGGCGGTCGAACGCGGTCTGGCCCCAGCGGAGGAACTGGTACCGCTCCTGGTTGCGCTCGTATTCCAGGGCGACGTTGCGGTCGAAGGCCTCAGGCGTCCCGGAGAAGTCCGCGATGACCGAGTGGTCGATCACCAGTTCCGCCGGGGCAAGCGGGTTGACGGCTGCCGGGTTCCCGCCGAGGTCCCGGACGGCCTCCCTCATGGTCGCCAGGTCGACGATGCAGGGGACCCCGGTGAAGTCCTGCATCAGCACCCTGGCCGGGGTGAACTGGATCTCCACGCTCGGCTCCGCCACCGGGTCCCACGAGCCGAGGGCCTGGATGTGCCGCTGGGTGACGGTGCTCCCGTCCTCGGTGCGCAGCAGGTTCTCCAGCAGGATCTTCAGGCTGAGCGGTAGCCGGTCCGCGCCGTCGACCGCGTCGAGGCGGAAGATTTCGACGTCCGCTGTGCCGATGCTGAGCCCGCTCCTGGCGCCGAAGGTGTTGAGGCTGTTCACGTCGGGTCTCCTCGTGGTCGGTTGACGGTCGGTTCCGCGCGGTGCGGGGCCGCCGTTCCAAGAAAACCGTACGTCCGTCTTATTAATTGAGGCAAGGGCGTACCCACGTGGCGAGACGTGCCCCGGCCAACGATAGATCGCAAGGACCCGGGGCACGGGGGAATTGGCTGTCCGGGGCCCGCCGACGAGCATAGGATCGCCTGGCAGCTCATGCCGGGCCAGCCCCGCCCGCCGGCGACCTCGCCGGGCCCGCGCGGCGACGATGACGGAGGGACGTGCTCGATGTCGAACCCTGGGTGGTCCTTCGAGACAAAGCAGGTGCACGCCGGCGCGGTGCCTGATCCGGCGACGGGCGCTCGGGCCGTGCCGATCTACCAGACCACCGCGTATGCGTTCCGGGACACCCAGCACGCCGCGGACCTGTTCAGCCTGGCGGAGCAGGGCAACATCTACACCCGGATGATGAACCCGACCCAGGCGGTCGTCGAGGAGCGCATCGCGGCCCTGGAGGGGGGCGTGGCAGCGGTCGCTGTGGCTTCCGGGCAGGCGGCGGAGACGTTGACCGTGCTCAACGTGGCCGGGGCCGGGGACCACATCGTTTCCAGCTCTTCGCTCTACGGCGGCACGTACAACCTCTTCAACTACACCCTGCGCCGGCTGGGTATTGACGTGACCTTCGTCGACCCGGACGACCTCGATGCGTGGCGGGCCGCCGTCCGCCCTGAGACCAAGCTGTTCTTCGGCGAGGCGCTGGCGAATCCCCGAAACAACGTGCTGGACCTCGCGGCCATCGCGGAGATCGCCCACGCGGCCGGGGTGCCGCTGGCCGTCGACAATACCGTGCCGACCCCGTACCTGCTGCGCCCGCTGGAGCACGGCGCGGACCTCGTCGTGCACTCCGCGACCAAGTTCCTCGGCGGGCACGGCACGTCGATGGCCGGAGTCGTCGTCGATGGTGGGACCTTCGATTTCGGGGCCGACCCGGAGCGGTTCCCAGGGTTCAACGAGCCGGACCCCAGCTACAACGGCCTGAGGTACTGGCCGGCGCTCGGGCCAGGGTGCTTCGCGACGAAGCTGCGGATCCAGCTGCTGCGGGATCTCGGGCCGTCGATCGCGCCACTCAACAGCTTCCTGCTGGTCCAGGGGCTGGAGACGCTGTCGCTGCGGATGGAGCGGCATGTGAGCAACGCGCAGGCGGTGGCGCAGTGGCTGGAATCCCGGGAGGAGGTCGCCTCGGTCGCCTATGCCGGTCTGCCGTCGAGCCCGTGGTACGGGGCGGCCCAGCGGTACCTGCCCAAGGGGGCTGGCGCGATCGTCGCGTTCGAGCTCCGCGGGGGCGTCGAAGCCGGGAAGCGGTTCGTCAGCGCCCTGCGGCTATTCAGCCACGTCGCCAACATCGGTGACGTGCGCAGCCTGGTCATCCACCCTGCGAGCACGACGCATGCCCAGTTGACCGCGCAGCAGCTGGCAGAGTCGGGGGTCAGCCCCGGCCTGATCCGCCTCTCGGTCGGGATCGAGGGGATCGAGGACCTCGTCGCGGACCTGGCCATCGGCCTGCGGGCCGCCGGTGCGGTCCACGAGCGTGCACTCAACGAATGATGTGCGCCGTGGCCTGGCGATACTCGTCCAGCAGGTTGTCTGCGGGGGATCGCCCGGCCAGGACGTGGTCCTGGGTGAAGGCCTCGACCGCCGACTTGGCCCGCCCTGGTGGCAGAGCCAGCGCGGCGGCGGAGAAGCACTCCCGGGCGGCCGCAGCGAGCTGGGGATCGGACAGCCCGCTTTGTGCCGCGCGACGCCACGGATCGCGCCACTCGTCCGGGCCGTCCGATCCAGGTGAGCCGCCCGAGCCGTTTGAGCCGTTTGAGCCGTTTGGGGTCCACAGTGGCTGGGTCGCCGCGAGCGCCGTCTCGCCGGCCGCCTCGTTGTCGAGGAGGGCTGAGCACACCGCCAGCGGCACGATCCAGCCGTCGTGCCGCTGGGCGTCGATCATGCGGAGCTCCAGGTATCCCCGTGGCCGCACCGGGGGGAACAGGGTACTGAGGTGGTAGTCGAGGTCGGCGGCACTCGGCCGGGTGTCGCCCCGGCGGACCCAGGAGCGGAAGGTCAGGTTCTTGGGGGGCGTCCACGATCGGCCATCACTGGAGCGGATACACAGCACCTTGGCGTCGAGCGCGTACCGGGCCCAGGCAACTGCCGGGTCGCTTTCGGACATATGCGGGCTGCCGGGCAGTACCGGAGCCGTTCTGGTGCTGTCGATGCGTAACCAGATCGCCTGGCGCGTCGACCTCCAGCCGGTCGGCCGGGATCTGGCGATGGGTGAGTTGGCGAAGGCCGCGACGAGGATCGGGCCGATGGCATGGGCCAGCCGCCAGCGGCGGGCGGCGCTCCCCGGCCCGGTACCCGCCCTCCCCGCGTCGAGGCAGACCTGCACCGAGGCGGTGGAGCACATCATCCACCGGCCGGACGATCCCTCCCGGTCGAAGCACCGTTCCATGGCGACATAGCGGGGCAGGTCGAGCACCCGGTGCGGGTCACGGTACGGGTCGACCCCCAGCCCGACCAGCCTCACGCCCAGACCTCTGGCCTGGGCTCTCAGCCGTGCCATGTCCCGCGCCGTCGCCTCGACGCAGGACGGGAGGTCATCTGCGGCCAGCGAGCTGTACTCGACCTGACCACCGGGCTCAATGGTCAGACGACCGTTGTAGACGGTGGTGGTGCCGGCGAGCTTCTCGCCGATGGCGAGAGGGAGCGCGGCGTCGAACTGGTCGTGGACCAGCCATTCGAGCTCGACCCCGCATCGCCGGGCGGGCCCGGCATTGAAGCAGCGCGTTGCGGCATACGCCTCGGCCTCGTCCTCGCTGATGGGACCGCAATCCTCGGCTGCGCTGATTGGACGGTGGTGCTTGGTGGCCAGTCGCCCCGGGGCACGGGGGGAAACCGTTTCGGGCACGCGAAGTGGCTGTCTCACCTGAACCTCCATTTGCGACCGTGACTGAGCCGAACACCGTCACCGCTGGCGGCATCGCTGGTCAAGCACACATTGCCGGTTACACACATTGCCGGTTAGGCACACATTGCTGGCAGGTATGGTTGTTTGAACGATGTGCTGGGCGGGACAAGAAAGGCCCAATCACGACGCACGTCGGCTACGCGCGCGGATTCACGTCGGACAGCACACGGCGGCACCTCCAACAACCAATGTCCATACCGCCATGTGCTGACAGTACTCGGGCCGAACACGGATCGCTACGTACCAGTGACGGGGTGAATAGGTGTCATTCCCCCGCCAGGCGGTGTCACAGTGAGGCGGCGACGGAGGATGGTGATGCCATGATGGACCTCAGATCCCTGCGTCTGGTGAGCTTGTCCCATGTCAATGACCCTGAGCGGGTAACGTTGTTCCCCGGGGACCCGCCGTCCACCCTGGAAGTGGCCGCCACCGTCGCTGCGGACGGCTATCACCTGCAAGTGGTATGCCAGGGCGAGCACACCGGTACCCATTGGGGTGCCCCGGGACACTTCAACGAGGGTGAGCCGCTCGCGGATGATCTCGATCCGGGCGATCTGCTGCTGCCAGCGGTGCGAGTCGATCTTCGAGAGCGGTGCCGGGAGGACCCGGACTACGCGGTGACGATCGATGATCTCGTGGCGTGGGAGGCCGACCACGGCAGGATGCCGGAGGAGTGCGCGGTCATCCTGCACACCGGGTGGCAGGATTACTGGGGGACTCCCGCCTTCACCAACCAGGACTCCGCAGGGGTGATCCACCAGCCGGGCTTCGCCCCGGAGACCGTGCGGTGGCTCACCGACACCGGTCGGCTCGGGCGACGGGGCGCGCTCGGCACGGACACCTTTGGCCCGGACCGGGGGGTCGACCGAACGTATGCGGCCTCCCGGCTCCTCTACCGGGACCACCGGATCAGCCTTGAGGTTCTCGCCCATCTGGAACAGCTGCCGGCCAGCGGGGCCTGGGTGATGGCCGGTGGCCAGATCAACCGGAGGGGATCTGGCTCGCCAGCCCTCGTGCTCGGCCTGGTGCCGGGGGACCAGCTGGGGTAGCTCGTTTCTGTAAGATCTTGCAGACTATTTCAGTCGTGTTTCAACTCTGTGACGCTGCTGTGGATGCCGTATCCCCAGCTCCAGGGGGTCTTCCCACCGCAGGGGATGCTGATTGCCGGATTCATAGGGGCTGGAACCTTGACGAACGGTTCGTTGATATCTATCTTTGCTCACCACAGTAAGTGTTTCCAAAACATTGCGGGATTCTTGCAGCAAGGTTACGAAACTCTTTGTGAGCATGCCCCGACCCTGAGGAGGTCACCGTGGCCAGCGGGACACGCCCTCGCATCCACCGCCGCCGAACTCTGATCGCAACCGCCCTCGCATCCCTGGCGCTCGTCGTAGGCATGGGGGTCTACGTCGTCAGCGCACCAACAGCCCAGGCCTCCGCCCCCGGGACGAAGGACGTCACCGCCGTCCTGTTCGAGTGGGACTTCAATTCCATCGCCACCGAATGCACCAAAGTCCTCGGGCCGATGGGCTACGGCTTCGTCCAGGTGTCCCCGCCGCAGGAGCACATCCAGGGCAGTCAGTGGTGGACTTCCTACCAGCCGGTCGGCTACGCCATCGCAGGCCGCCTTGGCACCCGGGCCGAGTTCAAGGCCATGACCACCGCCTGCCACAACGCCGGGGTCAAGGTGGTCGTTGACTCGGTGATCAACCACATGACCTCCGGATCCGGCACCGGGACCGGTGGGACGTCCTACACCAAGTACAACTACCCCGGCTTCTACTCCGACACCGACTTCCACAGTTGCCGCACCAACACCACGACCTATACCGATCGGACCAATGTCCAGGAGTGTGAGCTGGTCGGCCTGGCCGACCTGAACACCGGCAGCGACTACGTCCGCGAGACCATCGCCAACTACCTCGACGACCTCGCCTCCCTCGGGGTGGACGGGTACCGGATCGACGCGGCCAAGCACATCGCAGCCACCGACCTCACTGCCATCAAAGCGAAGATGAGCAATACCAGTGCGTACTGGAAGCAGGAGGTCATCTACGGATCCGGAGAGGCCGTGTCGCCCAGCGAGTACACCGGCACTGGCGACGTGCAGGAGTTCCGCTACGCCACGAGTCTCAAGCAGGTCTTTCTTAACGAGAACCTGTCCTACCTCAGCAACTACGGCAGCGCCTGGGGGTTCCTGGCCAGCTCGAACGCCGCGGTGTTCGTCGACAACCACGACACCGAACGCAACGGCAGCACGCTGAACTACAAGAACGGCTCCGACTACACCCTGGCTAACGTCTTCATGCTGGCCTGGCCCTACGGCTCGCCCGATGTCCACTCCGGATACGAGTGGTCGGACACGGACGCCGGCCCGCCCAACGACGGCACGGTCAACGCCTGCTACTCCGACGGGTGGAAGTGCCAGCACCAGTGGCGCCAGATCGCCAACATGGTCGCGTTCCGTAACGCGGCCTACGGCACCTCGGTCACCAACTGGTGGGACAACGGGGCCGATCAGATCGCCTTCGGCAGGGGCAGCGTGGCCTATGTTGCCATCAACAAGGAGAGCTCCTCGCTGACCAGGACGTTCCAGACCTCACTTCCGGCCGGGACGTACTGCGACGTGCAGCACGGGGACCCGACCTCCAGCGGTGGGTGCAGCGGCACGAGCTACACGGTCAACGCCAGCGGGCAGTTCACCGCCACCGTGCTGGCGAATGACGCCGTCGCGCTCTACGCCGGGGCTGGCGGCACGGTGTCCA
>JAFGOK010000286.1 GCA_016926535.1 Micromonosporaceae bacterium
CATGACGAAGAAGACCATGTAGCGCACGGTTCCGAACATCCCCAGGGTCTCGACCGCGAAGAAGTCGCAGGCGTAGAGCGTCTCCCAGTGGCTCCTGAGAAACTGCTTCCAAGTGCGTTTCCTGTTGCGCTCCGGCGCCGGCTCGATCCCGGCCTCCGAGAGGACGTTGGCGACCGTCGTGCGCCCGATCTCGATCTTCAGCCCGCGCAGGGCGTCGCGGATCTTGGTGTACCCCCACCCCGGATTTTCAGCGGCCACACGGAGGACCAGCTCCCGGATGTCCTTGCCCTTGCGCGGCCTCCCAGGACTTCGGACCTGGGAGCTGTCATACTTCCGAGCGACCAGCTGTCGAAACCACGCCAGGATGGTGCTCGGCCGCACGATCTGGCAGCACTCTTCGCGTTCCGCCGGCGTGAGTGCCTTGCCTTTGGTCGCCAGGCGTCGCCGGTCCTCGTCGGTGAGAGGGATCCGCCTCTGGCCCGTCGCGGCCTGTAGCGCCTCCCTGAGCACCCGGTTCTCCTCCTGCAGGTAGTCAAGCCTTCGGGCCATGCGCTCGTTGAGGGCGTAGGCAAGCATGGCGACGATGAACTGAACGGTGACCGGGAGCATCAGGCCGCGACCAAAAGTACCCCGGCGACGCCGAACTTCCAATCTGTTGCCTGGCTGCGAATCGTGCGAAAATCGCTGCGTGACGGATTTCTGGACACCACAGGGCCACCGTCCCTTGCGGTGCGGTTTCGGCGCGGCGGAGCATCGGCTCGATCCGGGGCACCGCCTGGACCGCCGCCGTACCGATGTCTTTGGCAATCCGCTTCAACGTCGCACGGGACGGCGGCTGCCGGTGTGCCAACAGCAGCACTTCCCCGTGCAGCCTCATGTCGTGTTGCGCATAGCCGTGGGCGACATTGCAGGCCAGTGCTGGCGTCGCACCCTCCACCAGCCCTGCAACCAGCTCCAACGGCACCGTCGTCGGACCGTTGCGCATTCCCATCTGCCGGTACGTATACCGCTCCACGGCCAGCGGCCCGCACAGGCTGTGGTACTGGCCTGTCCCAAGTTCGTGCCGCTTGTACGCCAGGCCATCGATCAGCAGCTCGTCGCCGAAGCCCTCGGATATCCCCTGCAGTTGTCCGAGCAGATACCCCTGCACCGCCCTCGTTGGTCACTGCCAGCGCAGCTGCCTCGCATTCCGCGAAGCTGCCCGCCGCTAGAGTATCGTTCAGCAACCGCTGAATCTCAGCCACTGCTCGCCTCACTTCGGGCTTGGCAATGAGCCTGCTGTAGTCCACGCTTGCCATCGGGGTCTCCTCCGTCGGTTGGTCTTCAACCCCTTCGACGAAGGGACCCCTCCCGAAATTCATGGACACACATGGACCTACACGTCAGCCCGCGGCTCCGAGCGCCATCCACGCCCCTTCGGCTACATCCTCCACTTACTCGCCGTGCCCGCGCTTGCGATCGGGAGGTCGCGGCTCTGTTCATGGTCGTGGAGCGTACCGGGAAGGCCATCCGCAACCGGTCGCGCGACGTCATGCTGTCCCGCGCCACCGGCAGCATCGGGCGCGGCTGGGGCTTCGGCCTTCACGAGGCCCTCGCTCATCGCCTTGTGATAGATGTGCCGGATCATCTCCGGTTCCGTGTCCGCGGCGATGACCTTGCCCCGAGGAAGCGCTTTGGCGATTCGGAAGGTAAGCTACGCTGTTCGGTATGACGAGCGCTTCGCCGCCACAGACATCCGCTGTGTTGCTTGTTCCTCCGACCTGACCGCCTCCCCTCAACCGTACCGGCTGATGTTCACTGGAAGCGGAGGGTTTGCACCAGAGGATCGAAGCCGTCTGTGACGGTGAGCGTCACCGTCCCCGTTGTCAGGCGACCGCTCTTGACCCACCGACTCACGGTAGTCGTCGTCCCGTAGTAGGGATACACTCCAAACTCGAAAGCCACGTCGGGGTCGGACTCCCATAGGTAGAAGAGATCGTCTCCGTCGGGATCAGTTGCGTCCACCGTGAGCTTGACCCGTTGACCGATCAGTAGTCCCGTGGTTTCGTATTCCTGTTCCGAAACGGACTGCACGTCCACGATCACTGGCGCGGTGTTCGTCCCCTCGGGCTTCAAGCTGACAACGACTTCCGTGGGTTCGGACGACAGTGCCTGGACATCCGCAGAGAACGACTGGAACCCAGCGTAGCTGACCTCGATGAGGTAACCGTGGTGGGCGAGGCCGTCAAGCTCCTGCCCGTAGTAGAAAACTGCCGCCCCGTCTTGGTTGGTCTCTTGCTGCCGGATGTGCAAGCCACCAAAATCAGGAGAGGGCCGGATGGAGACTGCGGCGCCCTCGAGCGGTACGCCACTACTATCCATGACGGTCACCTTGACATCGTCCTCGCCCAGCGGTACCGCGTCCACGCTCCCAGCGCCACCCGACCCAATGCTTGCAGAAGTCCCGCCCGACCCGATGCTTGCAGAAGTCCCGCCCGACCCGATGTCTCCGCCGGTGCCGCTGCTGCCGCTACTGCCCGCGCCAGCGGAACCGCCTCCATCCCTCTCGACACAACCGTCGGCGGAATCGCGCTCGTATCCTTCGGCGCAGTCGCGGCATTGCTCGCCAGCGTACCCTCGATCACAGTCGCATGTCTGCTCGCCATTCCGCCACACGCAATCTCCATGGTCGCTGCAGGCCAAATCGCAGGGTCGCTCTACCGCGCTTCCATTGCTGTCATGCCCGCAATTCGTGAGCAGCAAACCCGAAAACACCATCGCAGCCACAACAGACGGCCTAGCTGTCCACGAACCCGATGCGCCATCGGACATGTCTTCGCCTCCATCCAGCACCACGCGGGGGCAACACATCATCGTACGTCCGATACCATGGGGTGAGACGGGAGTCAACGGACCGGCTGGGGTCGGGTTTGATCCGTGCCCGTTGGTGACTGCGCCAGGGGTGGTCGCCGCGGTAGTCTGGGAGTCTGCGGGCGGGGGTGGGGTGGTTGCC
>JAFGOK010000287.1 GCA_016926535.1 Micromonosporaceae bacterium
GGCGCCGACCTGACCGTGCTCATGATGGACGAGGTCCAGCAGGGAGAGACCTTTGACGGCGTGCCGGTCCGGCCATCGCTCCTGAACCACGCGATGCGCGTCTCCCCGCGCCCGATGAGGCTCCTCTACGCCCTGTACCTTCTGGTCGCCACCTGGCTGGCGGTGCGATTCGCGGCGCTGCGCCGGCGGGCGGCGATCGGGCGCGCGCTCGCGGACCACGTGAGGATGTGTCGCGAGACGGACCTGGTCGTCTGCGTCGGGGGCGGCTATCTCAGAGGAGTACCGACCCTCGCCAGCACGGTGCTGCTGGTGCTCCTCCTCCACCCGCTCATGCTGCACCACCACCTGGGGACACCGGTCGTGCTCTACACCCAGTCAGTCGGTCCATTCGCGAACCGCGCTCAGCGCTGGCTGGCCCGCCGAGCACTCAGCCGGGTGGATCTCGTCCTCGCTCGGGAGGACACCAGTGTCAGCGTGCTCGCGAGCCTGGGCGTCACGGACAACGTGCGCAGGTCGGTCGACTGTGGTTTCGCGTTCCACCCGGACGCTGACGTCGATCTTCGCGCCTGGTTGGGGATTCCGGAAGCCACGCTGCTGGTCGGGATCACGGTGCGCCAGTGGCTCGACGCTCGCGGCCAGGCACGGTACGAGCAGGCGGTCGCGGAGGTCGCTGATGTCGCGGTTGCGGAGTTCGGTGCGACCGTCGTCTTCCTGCCCCAGGTGACCAGCGAGCGCCAGGACGACGACGACCGGCGCCCGAGCCTGCGGGTCGCCGGTCGCATGGCTCAGCCCGCCATCGTGCTCACCGGCAGGTACGACCACCGGACCATCAAGGCGATGTACGGAGCGTTCGATCTCCTCGTCGGCACCCGCTTCCATTCTGTGATCTTCGCGATGACCTCGCTCGTGCCAGCGCTCGCCATCGAGTACGAGCACAAGACCTCGGGCATCATGCGCGACCTGGGGCTCGACGAGTGGGTACACCCCATCTCGACCGCCGATGGTGCGCACCTGAGCGCAGCCCTGCGCGAACTCGTGGTGCGCAGGGAGCGCGTCGCCGCGGAGTTGGCCCAGCGACTGCCCGACTATCAGCAGCAGGCGATGCGCACCAAGTGGTTCCTGCTGGAGGTGGTCGGCCGTGCCCGGGTGCTGGCTGCTCCGGGGAGCGAGGCGGATGGGGAGGGCGTCACCGTCGCGTGCCCAGGTCGTTGAAACGGTGTACCCGCCTGGCGGTCCGGGCGACACGGGTGGTGTCGGTCGGCCTGGGACCGGAGATCAACGCGTGCTCACTGTCATCATCCTGACGTACAACAGCGGCCAGACGCTTGGCGCCTGCCTCGCGTCACTGCTCGTCCAATCGGTGGCACCTGCGGAAATCATCATTGTCGACGACGCTTCAACGGACGAGACCCTCGCGATTGCCAGGGAGTTCAAAGACCGCGCGAGCATTTCGGTGCGTGTCCTGCACAACGGCAGCCACCGGATCGCCCGGGGCCGCAACATAGGGATTCTCGCTGCCTGCACTCCCATCATTGCATTTATGGATTCCGATGCATGGGCGGATGCTGGCTGGGTGGAGGAGCTCCTGGGAACATTCGAGGCGGAGCCGGAGGTCGGCATCGTCGGGGGGGAAGTCCTCACGGCACACGCGTCCAGCTTCGCTCATGCTCTCGCGGTCAACGACGGGGCCGTGAGAGAGTTTGCGGCCTCCGGGGAACTCCTCTGCGGCACCTGCAACATGGGGGTCCATCTGGAGCGGGTGGGCGGTCAGCTGTTCGACGAGCGATGGGTGTATGCCGAGGACGTCGAGTACGTGCATCGCGTCAGTTCCCGGAGTGCCCCTTCCCGGACTGCCTGGACGATCGCTCGGACCGCCAAAGTGTGGCACGAGAGCCGCAGGGGACCGGTCTCGTACTTCCAGCAGATGTGGCGGTACGGGCTCTGGAAGGTCCACTACACGATCCACACGCGGAACGGCCGCATGGTGGACTACCTGCCGAGCGTGGTCATCGTGCTGTCGTGCGCCCTGGCTGTGGTCTGGCCGCTGGGGCTCCTGGCTCTGCCCGTGCTGTCGCTCGCGCAGGCGCTGTTCGTGGCAGCTCTTCGTCGCCCTTCGATGCGGTTGCTGCCGTTGATGGCCAGCGCGTGGATGATCAAGAACACCGGATGGGGGCTCGGGGTTCTCCTTGGTCTCTGGCAGGTCGCGTCCGGCAGGGGACCGAACCGCGGGCCGGAAGTCGAGACCCGGCAGTGCCGCACGATGTGACATCCGGCCAGGAGCGCAGACGCAGGCGGCCCCTTCGGGTGCTGATCGTCACCACCTACTTCCACCCCCACATCGGCGGGGTCGAGGTGGTGGCGCAGCACCAGGCGCGCAGTCTTGCGGATGTTGGGTACCGCGTGACGGTGGCCACGACCCGTAGTGATTCGGGCTCGCCGCACCGGGAGAGGGCCGAGGGGTACGACGTCGTGCGGTTGCCGGCGAGCAACCGCGTCGAGCAGCGAAGCGGGATCCCGTACCCGTTCATCGGTCCGAGATTCTGCCTTGCCCTGCTCGGACTGGTCCGAAACAGCGACGTCGTTCACGTCCACGACGTGCTCTACCAGCCGTCCCACGTTGCCGCCGTGCTGGCGACGCTGACCGGCAAACCGCTGCTCGCCAGCCAGAACACCGGCCCGGCGCACCATGGCCGCTGGCTGGTGCGGCGCATCGAAGGACTCACGCTCGCCACGGCCGGACGGTACGTCTGGTCGCGGGCGTTGCGCGTTACCGCTCACAACCAGTTGGTGTCCGACCACCTGCGGAGCCGAGGCGTCCCGGCGGAGCGGATCGTCAGGGTGAGGAACGGCATCGACACCGAGGTCTTCTCTCCAGCGGTGATGATGGACGCGGCCGGCCTGCGCAGGCAACTCGGGGTTCCTGGCAGCACGCCCATCGCGCTGTTCGTGGGGCGTTTCGTCGAGCAGAAGGGCTACGGCGCGCTCCTGGGGGCTGTCGGTCCCGAGTACCACGTCGTCCTTGCCGGCCCAGGTACGCCGCCGCAGCGGCTGCCATCCGGGGCGTGCTGCATCGGTGCTGTGCACCGCGACGCGCTTGTGGACCTGTACCGCCTGGCGGACGTCTTCGTGCACCCCTCGATCGGCGAGGTGTTCCCCCTGGCCGTCCAGGAGGCGATGGCGTGCGGGACTCCGATCGTGACCACCGATGACCCGCGATACGACAGCTTCGGCGTCGACCGGTCCCTGCTGCGGCTGGTGCCCGCAGAACCAGCCGCACTGCGTGCCGCGATTCTCGCAGTTGTGACGGCTCCGGAGCGACGGCAGCGGATGTCGGAGTACAGCCGGCGGTTCGCGGTCGAGCGATTCGAATGGTCCCGCAACCAGGGGGCTCTGCTGCGGATGTACCGGGCGGTCGCTGGTGACACTGCGAGTGCCGGAAACCACGTCTGCCCAGCTCACGGTCACTTCGGCCGTGGCAGGGAGATCGTGTGACGGCCAACGCCCCTGGCGCGTCTCGCATCGCGGTCCGCCGCTGGGCGACGATGCCGCCTCATGCTGCTTCGAGCGGGTGAGGGGTCAGCCACGGCATTCCCGTGCTGCTCGGTCTGCCAGTGGTGGGGGTGCGGTGCTGCTGCGCACGATGAGACGGGTGGGCACGAGGTTCGTACCTGGGTCGATGGGCTCGTCGTGGATCTGCCGTAGCAGGGTCTGCACGCAGCGCTGGCCGACGGCGGCGAAGTCCTGGTGCACAGTGGTCAGCGGGGGCTGGTAGGAGCTCGCGTCGGGAAGGTCGTCGAAGCCGACGACGCTGACCTGTGCTGGCACGGTTCTGCCGCGTTCGTTGAGGGCACGGAGCACTCCGAGGGCCATCTGATCGTTCGCGACGAAGATGGCGGTGCAGCCGGCCTGGTCGGCCAGCCGCAGGCCGGCCCGGTAGCCGGACTCGGCGGACCAGTCACCGCGTTCGATGGGCGGTATCGGGAGGCCAGCCTCGGTGAGGGTCTGCCGCCAGGCGGCCGTTCGCCGCTCGCCAGCGTAGGACTCGGCCGGTCCTGCGACGTGCCAGACGGTGCGGTGGCCGAGGTCGATCAGGTGGTGTACGGCCTGGCGTGCGCCGTCGGCCTGGTCGGTGTCCACGACCGGGTAGCGATCACCGGCGTCGGAGTCCACGACCACCATGTGTACCCCTGGCGGGAGAGCGACCGTGCTGGCGTCGAGCAGGTGCACCTCGATGATGATGACGACGCCGTCGACGGCCAGCTCGCCCATCCTGGTGAAGGCGCCGAGCACGTTGTCCTGCGTCGGCACACCGACCGGGATCAGCGTGATCGCGTAGCCCTCGGCGGCGGCGTGGGCGGCGATCGCCTCGACGGTGCGGCTGTTGCCGGTGGAGGACAACCCGAAGAGAATGACCCCGATGGTGTTGAACCGGCCGTAGCGCAGGGCACGGGCGGCGCTGTTGGGCCGGTACCCCAGCTGCCGCATCGCTGCGAGGACCTGCCGGCGGGTGCTGTCCACGACGCTCGGGTGGCCGGTGGAAACCCGTGAGACCGTCTGCGAGGAGACCCCGGCGAGTTTGGCGACGTCAGCCATGGAGACTCGCTGTTTTCGCCGTCCGCCCGGGATGCCGGAGCCACCGCGCTGCGCGCCCCCCGCAGGCAGGGCGCTGGAGCGGTGCGCCTGGGCATCGAGGTCCATGTGCTGTTCCTGTCTGATCGGGCCTGTCTGATGGGCGTGTCTGATCGGGCCTGTCTGCTCCGCGCCATGGGCAGCGCAGCCTCGACCGACCCGACGTCCCTGGGAGCGGCCTCGCTGTACCGCGACCAAGTTGACGCAAACGTTACCGGCACCTTCTCTTGCCAGACAGCTCGAACAGTGCCTAGATGTTTACGTAAACATTCAACGTCCGGGTCCTCCCGGACGGGGAGGAGCGTACGGATGGCTGCGGTAGGGCAGGTCCGCGGCGCCCGGATCGGCGGCCAGCACGGCATTGCCGTGCCGACCACCTGGGACGAGTACCTCGCAGCCGCGCAGAAACTGCATGCCGCCGACCCCAAGGCGTACATCACCAGCGACACCGGTGACGCCGGGTTCACCACCAGCATGATCTGGCAAGCCGGCGGCAAGCCGTACACGGTCGACGGCACCACCGTCGGCGTCGACTTCGGTGACGCCGGCACCAACAGGTACACCGCGTTGTGGCAGAAGCTCATCGACGGCACGCTGCTGTCCCCGGTTCCCGGCTGGAGCGACGCCTGGTACAAGGGCTTGGGCGACGGCACCATCGCAACGCTCGTCACCGGCGCGTGGATGCCGGCCAACCTTGAGTCCAGCGTGAAGGCCACGGCCGGAAAGTGGCGCGTGGCGCCCATGCCGCAGTGGGAGGCCGGAGGCACGGCAACGTCCGAGAACGGCGGCAGCAGCCTGGCCATGCCCGCCGCGGGCGGCAACAAGAAGCTCGCCTGGGCGTTCATGAAGTACGCCACCGTCGACGCCGGTGCGCAGACCCGCACTGACCAGGGCGCGTTCCCTGCCACCACCGCGCAGCTGAACTCCGCAGCGTTCAGGGACAGGGAGTTGCCGTACTTCGGCGGCCAGAAGGTCAACCAGGTGCTCGCCGACGCCGCGACCCAGGTCATCCCCGGCTGGTCGTACCTGCCGTTCCAGGTCTACGCCAACAGCATCTTCGGCGATAC
>JAFGOK010000288.1 GCA_016926535.1 Micromonosporaceae bacterium
CGCGTGGCTGCTGGCGGGCGACCCGACCAGGGCGGTTGCCGTTCTCGTCGTCGCGACCCCGTGCCCGCTGCTGCTGGCGACGCCGATAGCGATCGTCTCCGGGCTTTCCCGAGCCGCCCGGCACGGTGTCGTGGTCCGGGACGGGGGAGGGCTGGAGACACTCGGGCGCGCGAAGACGCTGCTCGTTGACAAGACCGGCACGCTGACCGTCGGGCGTCCAGCGATTTCCGAGCTCGTCGCGGCGCCTGGCACTACCCAGACCGAGGTGCTCCGGTTGGCCGCCTCGGTTGAGCAGCTTTCCCCGCACGTGCTGGCTGGCGCGATCGTGGGAGAGGCCGCCAGGAGAGGGCTGACCTGTCTGGAGGTGACCAGGACCGAGGAGGAGCCAGGACAGGGGATCCGGGGAATCGTCGAGGACCGGGTCGTCCAGGTCGGCAGGCTGCACGACCAGGAACCATCCTGGGCTTCGGCCGTGCTCGAACGGGCGGAGCTGGAAGGCGTCGCCGTGGCCTGGGTCGAGGTCGACGGTGTACCGATCGGCGCGATCCTCCTGCACGATCCTGTCAGGGCGGACGCGGCACGGATGATCAGGCGGCTGCGGGCGGCCGGGTTCGCCAGGGTCGTCATGCTGACCGGTGACAGGAAACGAGTCGGAGCCGAAGTCGCCAACCGCCTCGGCCTGGACGAGGTCGTCGCCGAATGCCGGCCGGCTGACAAGGTCGACCAGGTCAGGCGCGAGGCGGAGCAGGCTACGACGGTCATGGTCGGCGACGGGATCAACGATGCCCCGGCCCTTGCGGCCGCCCACGTCGGCGTCGCGATCGGGACACAGGGCCGGACAGCTTCAGCGGAGGCGGCCGACGCCGTGCTCACCGTCGACCGTCTCGACGGGCTGGCCGACACCGTCGTCATCGCCAGAAGGGCGCGGCGGATCGCCGCGCAGAGCGCCGGGATCGGGATGGGCCTTTCCCTGGTGGCAATGGCGTTCGCCGCCGGGGGGATGCTGCCGCCAGCGTTCGGGGCGCTACTTCAGGAAGTGATCGATGTCGCTGCCATCGCGAACGCCTTGCGGGTACTCATCGATCCGAACCGGGGCAAAGAGCTGCGGCCAGATACCAGGGCATTGGTCCAGCGGTTCGCCGTGGAACACGAGGCCCTGCGGGACACCCTTGAGGCGATTCGGGCGACCGCGGATCTCATCGCGACCGCTCCGGACGAGAGCACCGCGCTACCGGCGCTGGAGGGGATCGAGCGTCGGATCACGGCGGAGATCCTCCCGCACGAGCACGCCGAGGAGCGCCGGTTGATTCCGGCACTGGCCGATCCGCTGGGCGGCGAAACGACGGTCAGCCTGAGCCGGACGCACGTCGAGATCGACCGGCTCGCCAACCGGGTCGAGGCACATCTGCACCTCGCCGAGGAACACGGGCTCCGCCATGACCAGATTCCCGATCTGCTCGCCACCCTGTACGGGCTCGACGCTGTGCTCCGACTGCATTTCAGTCAGGAGGAGGAGCAGGTCTTCTCCC
This sequence comes from Micromonosporaceae bacterium, assembly GCA_016926535.1. GTDB lineage: Bacteria > Actinomycetota > Actinomycetes > Mycobacteriales > Micromonosporaceae > JABDRL01. The sequence goes on from JAFGOK010000288.1 coordinate 1,530, forward strand.
TGGCGCCGATGAACCATGACGTGGCAGAGCCGTTGCAAGCTCGGTCGAGGACGCGGCGGTGAGGCTGCCGTCCGGAGACAGCGTGCCGTCCGGAGCGATGTGCCGAAAGATCTGATCGACGAGCATGACGACATGGGGGTCGTCCACGGAGTAGATCTGCCTGCGGCCGTCCCTGCGGGCGTAGACCAGGCCGGTGAACCGGAGCTTCGCAAGGTGCTGGCTGACTGTCGCCACCGGGACGCCCACCCTTTCCGCCAGGCTGGTGACGTCGTAGTCCTGCTGAGCCAGGAGCCAGACCAGGTGAAGCCGAGTCGGAGTCGACAGCATGGCGAAGGTCTCTGTGGCTGCCTGAAGCTGTGCCATGGTCGGGGCTACCGAGGTCGTGACATCACGCTGGCCTGACCGTGCCTCGGGCGCCATTCTATGGGTCCTTTCCGACAACGTGAGCGACGACGCGGATCAGGCGGTGGGCCGCTCCACGCTGCTTCCTCGTGAGAGGAGATGGTCCGCAGGACTCTCCAGGAGCAGCCTACGGTACGTCCAGGCAGTCGGATCGGGTCAGCAGGATCTGAGGCGTGCGCAGCTCCTCTCGGCAGGGGACACCTCAGCGCCGGAACAGGTCGGCCGGGGGATTTGGTGACGGATGCGCGTCACTGTCTCCGACAGAGCGGGCTCCGGCGACGAACCGGTCGAGATCTGATCCAGTGACCATCCTTGCCGGGCAGGTGTCCCGCGCCGCCGCTGTTGCGAGATCCGCGACGGGGAGGATGCCTCGTCGCGGAGCGGCAACCAGAACCACGTTGCCGAACCGGCGACCACGCAGCACAGCTGGCTCCGCGAGCAGACAGACCTCACCGAACACCGCTCGCAGGGTGGCGGCCTGCCTGCGGGCGAACGTCAGGGGAGGCCCGTCGGCGAGGTTGGCGACATACCGCCCATCGGGGCGTAGCACCCGCGCGACGTGGGCTGCGAATTCGACGGTCGCGAACCGTCCAGGCACCTGTGCCCCGCCAAAGACGTCCGCGACCACGACGTCGAAACGCCCGGCCGCCGTCGCCTCGATGGCGGCCCTGCCGTCGGCGGCACGCACCCTGAGATCCGCATTCCTCGGCAGGGGAAGGTGACGCCGGACCACGGCGATGAGCGCGGCGTCGAGTTCGATGACCCGCTGGACCGATCGCGGTCGCGTCGCAGCGACGTAGCGGGGAAGGGTCAACCCGCCGCCGCCGAGGTGGAGGACCCGCAGGGGGAGACCAGGTTCCGCTGCTGTGTCGATCACGGAAGCCAGCCGGCGGATGTACTCGAACTCGAGCACCGTCGGATCGGTGAGGTCGACGTAGGACTGCGGGGTCCCGTCGAGCAGCACCGTCCAGCCACCTGGGCGGTCGGTGTCCGGTAGGAGCTGTGCGATACCGGTTTCGACTGGTTCCGTGATGGCGGCCGGACCGCGGTGCCTGCTCATGCGTCGGGCGGCGCTGGCGTCGCGGGCGCTGCGGGTGTCGCGGGTGTCGCGGGTGTCGCGGGTGGGGCAGGGGCATCAGTCAGGTACGACAGCAGGACGATATCGTCGGACTGCTTGGTTCCAGCAAGCGCATGGGCGATGACGCTGTCACACCAGCCGTCGTCCCCAGGAAGGTGGCGCGACACCGCCTCGGCCAGACGAGCGATGCCCGCGTCGATCGACTCGTCACGCCGCTCAACGAGCCCGTCGGTGTACAGCACCAGAACCGATCCGGCGGGGACCGGCATCCGGAATTCCCGTCTGCGCTCTGAGGCGAGGCCGAGAGGCATTTCCCCCGCGCTTTCCATGGTGCTGACCGTACCGTCGGCGTGGCGCAGGAGGCTTGGTGGGTGCCCGGCGGCGGCGTAGCGGAGCTTGCCGGCATGA